>JAPLOJ010000211.1:0-14033 GCA_026400795.1 Alphaproteobacteria bacterium | reverse complement strand
GGCGGGCTGGCTGAAAATGCCGACCCAAAGATAGAATTCCACCTCCGCCATGCCGAGTTCGATCGCGGTTGGCACATCGGGCAGCAGCGCCACGCGCCGCGCGCCCGTATTCACCAAAGCGCGCATGGCGCCAGAGCGGATTTGCGGCGCCATCACCGCCGCCGTGCTGGCGGTTGCCGCCACATGCCCGCCCAGCACGGCGGTAATCGCAGGGCCACCACCGGAATAGGGCACATGGTTCAGCCGGAAACCGCCGGCATGCGCCAGCATTTCAAAGGGCAGATGCACGGCGCTATAGGGGCCAGAGGATCCATAGGCGATCTGCCCCGGCCGGCGCTTCGCGTCTTCCGCGAATTCCTGGAAATTCCGCCAGGGTGCATCCGCCTTCACCACAATCATCAGCGGATCGGCGGTGAGCAGCGCAATCGGCGCCAGGCTTGCGCGTTCGAAAGAAGCCGGGCGCTGGAACAGCGCATCCGCTGCCGGGATCGAGGAATAGGAAACATGCGCAATCACGCCTGTATAGCCATCGGGCCGCGCTGTGGCGCCGGCATTCATGCCAAGCGCGCCACCAGCACCGCCACGGTTTTGCAGCACAACGGATTGGTTCCAATGGCGCTGCAAGGCGGCGCCATAGGGTCGCGCGATCAAATCCGTCGCGCCACCCGGCGGGAAGGGGATGATGATGCTGACCGCGCGATTCGGAAAGCCGGGCTGCGCCAAGCCCGGCGAAGCCGCGCCCGCCAGCGCCAAGCCAAGCGCCCCACGGCGCGTGAACATGTTGGTCATGAGCCCTGGCCCCCGACGTTAAGTCCCTCAACCTCACCCGCCGCATTGCGGGAGACACCCTGCGCCGCGGCGCGTGCCAGCACGCTTGGCTCCCAAGCCACCTTGCCGGCATCCGGGCCGCCAATCAGCGTCAGCAGCGTGCCGCGCCCTTCGCCGACATAACGAAAGCCACGATAGACGCCGACAGGGACATGAATGCAATCAAAGGGTTGCAGGATGATTTCCTGTTCACCTGCCTCATTCAGCCAGGTCACTGCCCAGGGGCCGACCAGGGGCATGAAGACCTCTTCGGTGGTATGGGAATGGAGCGAGGCGCCATTGCCCGGATCGCATTGGATCATGCCGAGATTGAAGCCCATTGCCGGCAGCGGGATATTGGGCCGCAATTCCGGCAGGCCGGCCCGTTCCACCACGCCCATGCCGATCAGGTTGATCTTGAAGCGCCGCGCGCCAGGCAGGCGGGAATCGACAAAGGCTTCTTCTGACCCGTGCAGATTTTGGAAACGGGCGACATAGCCTTCCATCTCAGCGGGCAGGATATTGGGGGTGGGGGTGGCGGTTCCCTCCGGCATGGTTTCTCCTCCAGGTGGTTGTTTTGGGGAGAAGGCTCGGTCGGCTTAGGGGTGGGAGTCAATGGTATGGGGGTGGCCGTGTGGGGCATTGCAAATTTGCCACAGTTGGTGGCCGATGCGACACGGGAGGGGGCGGGAGTGTCATTCCGGTCTCGTATGGGCCGAAAAACATGCTATCAAAAACAACTTGAATTCAGGGGCGATTCGATCTTCGAAAGGGTCCCAGTTGCAAAAACGAGGAAAGACAATGAACTTCAAAAAGACCCTTCTGGCCGCTGCGGCGGTGGTAGCGCTGCCAGTGCTGGCGCAGGCCCAGCCGGTGAGCGGGATTTATCTTGGCGCGGGCATTGGCGGGAACTACCTCGACAAAACCGACATCGTAGGGACTTCCGCTGCTGACAAGACTGCCCTCGGCAATTTGGGGGCTGAGTTCTCCTGGGGCTATGCCGGCGTTCTGAGCCTTGGCTGGGGCTACGGCAATGGTCTGCGGACAGAAATTGAAGGCAGCTATCGCTCGAACGATGTTTCTGACATCACCTCGAACAACACGGCCGCCTCCGGCGCGACCGGCACAGCCACCAGCTTTGGTGCGATGTTGAACGTGCTTTATGACTTCGACCTCGGCGGGGCTTTGGGCGGTATCACGCCCTATGTCGGGGCTGGTCTTGGTTATGTTTGGCACGAGTATGACGAAGTCGGCACCAATGTCGGCGGCACCAAGAACGTCATCAGCGGTGACAATGGAAATTGGGGTGGTCAGGCGATTATTGGTCTTTCCCTGCCGATTTCTTCCGTGCCGGGTTTGGCGATGACGGCCGAATATCGTTACATGATGACGTCGGGTCATGAAGTCAGCTTTACGAACGGGTCGGCCTCGAACAAGGTTGACGTTGACAATGTGAACCACTCGCTTCTTGTTGGCCTTCGCTACGCTTTCAATGCTGCCCCGGCTGTTGCGGCTGCAGCGCCGGTTGCCGCTGCCCGCACCTTCCTGGTCTTCTTTGACTGGAGCAAGGCTGACCTGACGGACCGCGCCCGCCAGATCATCGGTGAAGCCGCTTCGGCGCGTGGCACTGGTGTGACCCGCATTGAAGTGAATGGCTTCACGGACCGTTCCGGCCCGGCGGATTACAACATGCAGCTTTCGATCCGTCGCGCCAACGCGGTGGCGGCCGAGCTCGTGCGTCGTGGCGTGCCGCGGAACGAAATTGTGACCCGCGGCTTCGGCGAAGAAAACAACCTGGTGCCGACGGCCGATGGTGTGCGTGAACCGCAGAACCGCCGTGTGGAAATCATCCTGAAGTAATTCAGGTTGATCCCATCCGGGAAAAATCGGGGTCGCCGCAAGGCGCCCCCTTTCTACTTTTGGGCTAGCATTGCCCAAGAAAAAGGATTAGTAAGGGTTAGTAACGCTCTAACGACCGACGGAGCAATCCGGGTCATTCGTTCTGTAACTCTGAAAAAGAGATGGGAAAAGACAATGAGCTTCAAAAAGACTCTTCTGGCCGCCGCGGCGGTCGTTGCGCTGCCAGTCATGGCGCAGGCCCAGCCCGTAAGCGGGCTTTACATCGGCGCCGGTGTGGGCGGAAACTGGCTTCAGGACACGACGCTGAACGGTTCGGTCAACAATACTCTTGGTCGCAAGGTCGAGAATGAGTTTGAGATCGGCTATGTGGGCGTGCTGAGCCTTGGCTGGGGCTTTGGCAATGGCTTGCGTGCTGAAATCGAAGGCAATTACCGCTCCAACGATGTCAGCGATACGAAGGTGAGCGGCGCGTCCATTCAGAGTCGGGCAAGCGGAACCGGTACAGCCGTTAGCTATGGTGCCATGGCCAATATCCTGTATGACTTCAACCTTGGCTCCGCCCTTGGCGGCATTGTGCCTTACATCGGCGCCGGCGCCGGCTACATCTGGCATGATTACCAGGACGTAGGCATCAGCGCCGTAAACGGTGATAAGATTGTCTACAATGGTGACACGGGCGCCTTCGGCTATCAGGCTATTCTCGGCGCTGCCCTGCCAATAGCTAGTGTCCCTGGGTTGGCCTTCATGGGCACGCTTGGTCATGACATCAATGGGACGCTCAACGTTACAAATTCCACTGGTGGTAAGGAACAAGGTCGCCTGAATTCCGACATTGATAACTTCAACCACTCGCTGCTGATCGGCCTGCGTTATGCCTTCAATGCGGCCCCGGTGGTTGCTGCTGCGGCGGCGCCTATGGCCGCTGCCCGCACCTTCCTGGTGTTCTTTGATTGGAGCAAGGCTGACCTGACGGACCGCGCTCGCCAGATCATCGGCGAAGCCGCTGCCGCGCGTGGCCAGGGTGTGACTCGCATTGAAGTGAATGGCTTCACGGACCGTTCCGGCCCGGCTGACTACAACATGCAGCTTTCGGTCCGTCGCGCCAATGCGGTGGCCGCTGAGCTCGTGCGTCGTGGTGTGCCGCGGAATGAAATCGTGACCCGTGGCTTCGGTGAAGAAAACAACCTGGTGCCGACGGCCGATGGCGTGCGTGAGCCGCAAAACCGTCGCGTGGAAATCATCCTGAAGTAATTCAGGAAGATCCCACTCGGGAAAGATTGGGGGCGCCGCGAGGCGCCCCTTTTCGTTTGTGTATTGCGCCAGAAAAAACTCAGCCGGAAAGCTTGATCCCGGTCAGTTCCACCAGCGCCCGCCAGCGCGCCAATTCTGCCTTCTGGAATTCTCCGAACGGCGCTGATGCCATGGGTGCGGCAACAAAACCCTGGCCTTGCAGCCGCTCCCGCATCGCGGGTTCGGCCAGAATACCCAGCAGCGCGTCCGAAAGCCGCGTAATGATCTCGGGCGCGGTGCGGGCCGGTGCCCAAAGCCCGAACCAGGCATCCACCGCAAGATCAATCGCATTCAATTCCGCAAATGTCGGCACATCCGGCGCTTCAGGCAGGCGTGCCGGCGCGCCAATGCCAAGCGCGCGCAGCCGCCCTTCGCGCACCAGGGCAACCACTTGCGGCCAGGTGGAAACAAAGAAATCCACCGTGCCGGCAATGGTATCCGTGGTGGCCTGGGCGCCGCCACGATAAGGCACATGGGTGGCATCCAGCCGCTCTCGCCGGGCGAAGGTCTCGGCAATCACATGGCTCGCGGAACCGGCGCCGGAAGACGCGTAGGTAACTTTGCCGCCATTGCGACCCTTCGCGGCCAGTTCGGCCAAGGTCTTGGCGCCGCTGACCGGGACCACCAGCGCGTGATGCACGGTGGCAAGCTTGGCGATGGGGGCGAAATCCGTGATCGGATCAAAGGGGAGCGATGGCAGCATGGCTGCATTCGCCGCGTGGGTCTGGTTATTGCCGAGCGCCAGCGTATAGCCATCCGCCGCCGCTTGAGCGACGGCGTGCGTACCGACCACAGCCGCCCCACCAGGCCGGTTATCCACGACAAAGGCGCTGCCCGGCAAGGCTTCCTGCAAAGCGGCAGCAAGCGTGCGGGCCAACACATCGGTGGATCCCCCCGGCGGATAGGCCAGCACAATGCGCACCGGTCGCGATGGCCAGGATTGCGCGCGGGCAAGTGCCGGCATGCCGAGCATTGGTAAGGCCCAAAGGCTGCGTCTTTTGATCACGTGTGTCTCCCCTGCTCTTGCGCGCTTCAACCCCAACCCACCGCGCCCGGCATCTCCTTGACTGGCTTGGCGGCCCTCAGTTTCGCCAAATCCGGCACCGGGCGGCAGCGCAGCGGGTCGCCCGCAAAGGCTTCCTCAATCGCCGCCGCGACGCCGAGCACCAGCCGATCCCCCCCGCGTGGCCCCACCACCTGCAAGCCGAATGGCATGCCGTTGCGGTCCAGCCCCATCGGGATGGAAATTGCCGGGTGGCCGCACAGCGTCGGGTAATAGGCCAGCGCCAGCCAATGGAAGTAGGTCCGTGTCGGCTTGCCATCAATTTCGGCCGGGTACAGTTCCTTCCACGGCCGTGGCGAAACAGTGATGGCCGGCGTGATCAGCACATCATGCGCGGCAAAAAACCCCTGCCAGGCGCGGTACATCTTGGTCTGCGCCGCCGCCGCGCGGGCGTAATCTTCCAGGCTATAGCGCAGCCCTTCTTCGACATTGGCCCGCACATTGGGCCCAACATCCTGCGGGCGCGTGCGGCATTTTTCCAGATGCGATGTCAGGAAGCCCGCGGCGCGCAGCACCTCAAACGCCTCATCACCGCCAGTGCAATCAGGGTGTGCGGCTTCCGCCGCGCCAAACATGGGCGCTATGGCGCCGGCGCGGTCGGCGAAGATCTCCCGGATATGGTTTTCGGTGGGCGCCATGCCAAAATCAGGGCTGAAGGCCAGACGCAGGCTGGCCAAATCATAGCGCGGCACGGGGAAGTAAAGGCTCGGTTCTTCCCGCACATAGCCATCATGCAGCGTATAGGCCAGCGGATCGCGCCCATCATCGGATGCCATGGCCGATAGCAGCAGGCAGACATCCGGCACATTGCGCGCCATGGGCCCGAGCACCGGCAGGCCAGACCAGCCATGGGCGCGCTTTTCGGAGGGCACCAAGCCGGGCGATGGCCGATAGCCCACAATGCCATTGAAGGCAGCGGGGTTGCGCAGCGAACCACCCGTGTCGGAACCCGAGCAGATCGGGAACATATTGGTGGCCAGCGCCACGCCTGAACCGCCCGAAGAACCAGCCGCGGATTTCATCGGATCAAAGGGATTGCCTGTGACGCCATAGACAGCGTTGCGCGTATTCGCCCCTGCGCCAAATTCCGGCGTATTGGTCTTGCCGGTGATAATGGCGCCATTGTCGCGCAGATTGGCGACCATGCCGCAATCCGCATCGGGGATGAAATCACGAAAGATCGGGCTGCCATAGGTGGTGCGCAGCCCTTCGGTTTCTTCCAGATCCTTGATGCCAATCGGCAGGCCATGCAGCGGGCCCAGTTCATCGCCGCGCATCACGGCGGCTTCGGCTTCCTTGGCGGCAGCGCGGGCGCGGGTTTCATCCAAGGCCACCACGGCATTCACCGCATGGTTCACCTCGCCGATGCGCTTCAGGCAGCTTTCCAGCAATTCCACCGGCGAAAGCTTGCGCTGCCCGATCAGGCGGCGCGCTTCAACGGCGGTCAGGTCACAGGGTTCGGTCATCGGCGTTTCCTCAGATTTTTTGTGAAATTGCGCGAATGCGGGACATCAATACCCCATCGCGCAGCCATCCTTGCGCGGGTCAGACCCACCCACCAGGCAGCCCTTTTCATGGTCAATGAAAATCGCCTGACCGCCGCCATGGGGCTTGTCGATGCCTTCACACACATGACCAAGGCGATTCAGCTGATCAATCACGGCACCACTGAAGCCGCGTTCCACCTGCACCTTGCCGTCCTGCGGCATCAGGCGCGGCAGATCAATCGCTTCCTGCACATCCAGGCCGAATTCGAAGTGATTGGTCAGGAAGTAGCTATGGCCGGTTGGCTGATAGCGCCCACCCATCACGCCATAGGGCATGATGGCGCGGCCATTCTTCATCACCATGCCGGGGATGATGGTATGCAGCGGGCGCTTATTGGGCGCGATGCAATTCGGATGGCCTTCCTGCAAGCGGAAACCAAAACCGCGATTTTGCAGCATGACACCGGATTTTTCCGCAAGGATGCCGGAACCAAAACCCTCAAACAGCGAATTGATGAAGGAACAGGCATTGCCATCCTTATCAACCACGCAAAGATAGACCGTGTCCTTGTGCTTGTTCAGATCGCTCTCACCTGGCGCGGGCAATTCCGGCAGCGCCGCATCGTCGCGGATCAGCCCTGCCAGGCGCTTCAGGTAATCCGCATTCAGCAGCTTTTCGACCGGCACATTCACTTGCGCAGGATCAGCCAGGAAAGCATCGCGATCCCGATAGGCCATGCGCGCGGCTTCGATGTGCCGATGCAAGCGCGTCGCTGAAAGCGGCCCGCCTTCCGGCGTGGGCAGATGGGCCAGCGTGCCCAGGATTTGCAGCGCATGCAGGCCGGACCCATTGGGCGGGCATTGATAGACCTCCATCCCGCGCCAGGGGATGGAAATGGGGGTCACGAATTCAGCCGCACTTTGGCCATTGGCGAAATCTTCTTCCGTATGCAGGCCGCCCGCTTGACGCAGCGTCGCCACAATATCCGCCGCCACTTCGCCCTGATAGAAAGCCGCCGCGCCGCGTGCCGCGATGGCGCGCAAGGTCTTCGCCAATTCCGGCTGGCGGAAGCGCGTACCCAGCGTGAATGCCGCGCCATTATTCAAGAAGCGCCGCGTCGATGCAGGGTTTTTCAGCAATTTCCCGACCGAGCCCTCCCAATCCGCAGCAACGCGCGGGGTGATGGGGAAGCCTTCTTCGGCATAATGGATCGCCGCTTGCAGAATACGGTCCAGGCCAAGCTTGCCATGGCTGCGGTTGAGCAATTCCCATGCGGAAATCGCGCCCGGCACCGTCACCGAATGGGCCGATGTGTTTTCCATCTTGGTGGCACCGGTGGCGCGCAGTGCCTCGGGCGTTGCAGCGGCCGGCGCGCGGCCAGAACCATTCAGCGCAATCACCGTGCTGCTGCCGGCGGGCACGTAAAGGCAGAAGCAATCGCCGCCAATGCCTGTCGATTCCGGTTCAATCACGCATTGCACGGCGCAGGCGGCAATCGCCGCATCCATGGCATTGCCGCCGGCGCGCAGGATTTCAAGCGCGGCAAAGGTGGCTTGGGGCATGGAGGTTGCGGCCATGCCGTGGGTGCCATAGGCGGGGCTGCGGCCAGCAAGGTGTAGATCACGCATCAGGTTAGGGCTTCCATTAGGTGCAGTTACAGCCCCTCTCATGCCCCCTCTCGCGCGCCGGGAAAAGCCCCAGGGGCGGTTTCACCCCAGGCGAATCTGCATTAAAGCCCTGTCATGGAACCTGTCGCGACCCTCGATGAATTTCACCGGATAGATATCCGGGTCGGCACCATCCTGACCGCCGAGCCCTTTCCGGAGGCGCGCAAGCCCGCCATCAAGCTCAGCATTGATTTCGGGCCAGAGATCGGCGTCAAGCGGTCCTCGGCGCAATTGACCGTGCATTACAAGCCGGAAGCGCTGGTGGGGCGGCAAGTGGCGGCGGTGGTGAATTTCGCCCCGCGCCGCATTGCAGGGTTCATGAGTGAGGTTCTGGTGCTGGGAATGCCGGATGAGGCCGGCGCGGTTGTGCTGCTTGGCCCTGATCAACGCGTGCCGAATGGCGGAAGGATGTTTTGATGGCGCAGAAATATTACACGGTTTCTTGGGACCAATTGCACAGGGATGCGAAGGTGCTGGCCTGGCGGTTGCTGGAGCGTGGCCCCTGGCGCGGCGTGGTTGCCATCACCCGCGGTGGCTTGATCCCAGCCGCCGTGGTGGCGCGGGAATTGGATTGCCGGCTGATCGAAACTGTCTCGGTCCTCACATACGATGAGGAAACCAAGGGCGAGCCGCGTGTGGTGAAAATGCCCGATGCAGCGGGCGATGGCGAAGGCTGGCTGCTGCTGGATGACCTGGTGGATACCGGCACCACAGCGCGCGTGGTGCGCGCCCTGCTGCCCAAGGCGCATTTCGCGACGGTCTATGCCAAGCCCGCCGGCAAGCCAATGGTGGATACGTTCATTACGGAAGTGAGCCAGGATACCTGGATCCTGTTCCCCTGGGATACCGAGCCGCAATTCATTGCGCCGATTGCGAAATCAGCGGGGCAATAGGGGTGGCGAAGGCGGCAGGAGAGACCCATGCCTGACATTTATCAGGATAATCGCAGCTTCACCGACACCCGTGCCTGGGGTGCCCGTGATTTCGCGGAAATTGAAGGCGCCACGGTACGCCTGCATTGGACCGACCAGCCCTATATCTGGCACGTGAATGATGGGGCGGAGGTTTTCGTTGTGCTCGATGGTGCGGTTGAAATGAAATATCGGCTGCATGGCAAAGAACATTCAGTGCTGCTTGGGCCGACGGATGTTTTCGTGGCCGATGTCGGTGATGAGCATGTCGCCCACCCGATTGGTGCGGCGCGTATTTTGGTAGTGGAGCGCAAAGGGTCGGTGTGAATTGCACTTGCTGCCCTGGGCATTGTGGAAAGGCAGATCACTGAAACGGTGGCGCTGATGCGTCCGAACCAAGTGTTCCAATAACGCTTTGGCGCTTTACTCAGGGCAATCCAAGCCAAATTCAGCCAGCACCCGTGCCGCCCGCACGAGTCGCGCGGTTGGCGCGGGCGGGTTTTCCAAAAGCGCCTGAACCCGCAGGCTATCGCGTTCGGACAATGTCACCGGCGATGTATCCTTACACTCGCGCTGATCTAACATCATTCAATTCCTCACCCGCCGCCATCACCGCCCGCATCTTCCCGGTTGGCCAGCACCTTATCCACGCGCCTGCCATCCATATCCACAACCTCAAAGCGCCAGCCGGCCCAGACAATACGGTCCCCCTCACGCGGGACACGTTGCAGCAGTGCCAGCATCAGCCCGGCGACGGTGTGATAGGTGCCGGCGCCAGGCATTTCCGGCAGGTCAAGCCGCGCGCGCAATTCATCGGATGGCATGCTGCCATCCAGCAAAAGCGAGCCATCAAAGCGCAGCACCGCCGCTTCGGATGGCATGGGCTCGGTCGAACCCAATTCGCCGATGATCGCCTCCAGCAAATCGGAAGCCGTCACCATGCCCTCAAAGGACCCGTATTCATCCAGCACCAACGCCATGCCAAGGTGGTCCCCGCGCAGCCGTTCCAGCGCATCCAAAGCGGTTAGCGTATCGGGCAACACCAAGGGCTGACGCAAAGCGGCTTCGAGCGAAATGGACCCGCCGGCCAAAAGCTGGTCGAGCAAATCCTTGGCCTCGACCACGCCCACCACATTATCAACGCGCCCATCGGCCACGATGAAGCGCGTGACATGCGCGGCGCGCAGCCGCTCAGGCAGGTTTTCCGGCGTCTCGGCACGGTCAAGCCAGGCGATGTCATTGCGTGGCGTCATCAGCGCGCGCACGGGCTTGTCGCCCAGCCGCAGCACGCGTTCGATCATGTGGCGTTCTTCGGTCTCAAGCGCGCCGGCCTCAGCGCCTTCCGCCACCACGGCCTTCACTTCTTCTTCCGTCACGGATTGATCGGAAGTGGGTGCCGGGCCGAAAAACCGCAGCACGAGGGCGGAAGACGCGCCCAAAAGCCAGACCATGGGTGCGGTGAAGCGCGCCAGCAGCGCCAGCGGGCGGGCCACCAGAATGGCGATCTTCTCGGGCTCGCGGAGCGCCAATTGCTTGGGCACCAATTCGCCCAGGATCAGGCTGAGATAGGTAATCGCCAGCACCACCAGCGTGAAGGCCACTTCCTGCACGAAAGGCACGGGGAAGGGCAGCATTTCCAGTGCATGGGCAATGGTGCCGGAAAGCCGCGCGCCACCAAAAGCACCGGCGATAATGCCGACCATGGTGATGCCCACCTGCACTGTCGGCAGAAAGCGCTTCGGGTCCTCGGCCAGCGCCAGCGCCGTATCCGCCCCCCGCACGCCGCGCTTCTGCATGGCCATCAACCGGGACCGGCGAGAGGACACGATGGCGAGTTCAGACATGGCAAAGGCGCCATTCAGCAGAACCAGCAGCAGGATGATCAAAATCTCTAGGGCAGTGCCCATGCGTTAATCCCAGGTGGCGGGAGCCGTGTGCCTTCTAAAATAGTTTTGCCTCACGTGAAACAATCCCGCCGCATGGCCAGCGCCGCGCTTTCTGGCATAAATCGCTCATGACCCAGATTTTGCCCCGCCTTATCCCGCTTGAAGGTGCCTCCAACCTCCGCGACCTGGGGGGCTGGCGCGGCCATCAGGGCCAGGCTTTGCGCCATGGGGTGCTGTTCCGGTCCGATGCGCTGCACCGCCTGACCGATCAGGATTTGCTGACGCTGGAAGCGACGGGGCTCAGCACGAATGGCGCAGCAACGCGGGCGGAGACCACGCGGCTTTTGGGCATAGCCTATCTGAATTACGCAACCGAGCAATTGCCGGTTTATCGCAGGCTTTGTGATCTGATCCTGGAAGATGAACGCCGGCCACTACTGTTTCATTGCTCGGCGGGGAAGGACCGGACAGGGCTTGGTGCGGCGCTAATCATGACCGCGCTTGGCGTTTCACGAGATCAGATCCTGGCGGATTACGTGGCGACCGACCGCTTCTGGCGGCGCGATCACCCCTTACCGGATGAAGCGCCGCAGGAAGCGAAGGACGCGATATTGGACACGCACCCGGCGCTGTTTGCGGGCGCCTTGGAAGCGGCGGTGGCGCCCTTTGGGTCTGAGGCGGGCCTGATTGAGGATGGGCTTGGGCTGACGCAGGCGCGGCTGGCGGACTTCCGCGCGGTGCTGCTGGATTAAGCCACCCCCGCCAGCCAGGCGCCAATGGCTACCGCCCGCGCATCTTCGTGCCATTGGCCGATGATCTGCACGCCAACCGGCATGCCTTCCACGGCCAGTAGCGGCACATTCACCGCCGGGCAGCCAAGCGCAGATGTCCCGGCATTGAAGCTGATATCCCCGGTGGGGCGGGGCGCGATCGGCTGGCCTGGCTGATCGCCGAGCCAAACCGGCGCTGTGCCGGGGGATGACAGCGCAATCAACCCATCCGCCAAAGGTGCCAGGGAAACCAGACGTCGGCGCAGCTCCTCACGTTCCAAAAGCCGCGCGCGGTAGGTTTCAAGATCAACCTTGGTGCCATGCTGCAAGCGCGTGAAAAGCCGCGGGCTGACGCGATCCGCTGCGGTTTCCGCCAAATGCTGCAAGCCCGCGCGTTGTTCAAAGGCGCAGATATCGGCGGTGATGGCCTTGCCCTGGGCCAAGGCGCGTTCAAAACCTTCAATCAGCGGATGGTCGCCTCGGCGCCAAATTTCCACCCCAGCGGCACGCAGCTTCGCCAGCAGGCCTTCAAAAGCCGCGATGGAAGTCGCATCCAAATCCCCCCAGCCTTCGGTTTCCATCACAATCAGCCGCGCGGGCTTGATGGGGGTGGGCGCGGAAAGCGGGCCGAACAGCCCCGGCGCGCCGGGGTCTCCGCCCGCCCGGCGCGCGATTTCGATTGCCACCGCCCACATATCTTCGAAGCTATTGGCGTGCACCCCGGCGGTGGATTGGCTGAGCGATTGCCTCTCCCCGCGATTAATGGCGCCTTGGGTGGGTTTCAGCGCGATATTGCCGCAATAGGAAGCGGGGCGAATGATAGAACCACCCACCTGCGTGCCAATCGCCGCCGGGATCATATTGGCCCCAACCGCCGCTGCGGAGCCTGAGGAAGAACCGCCAGGCGAGCGGCGCGGATCGAAGGGATTTGTGGTGGGGCCGGGATGGGCCATGCCCAATTCCGCCGTGACCGTCTTGCCAATGATCACCGCGCCGGCATCGCGCAAAGCGCGCACCATGATGCTGTCGCGCTTCGGGAAATTGCCAGCGAATGCACCGCAGCCCATTTGGGTTGGCATATCCACGGTTTCGATCAGATCCTTGATGCCGATTGGCATGCCATCAATGGCGGAAAGCGCGCGGCCCGCCTTGTAGCGCGCGGCCGAGGCATCGGCGGCAAAGCGCGCACCTGCTTCATTCAGCACGACAAAGGCGCGCACCACGCCATCCTTCGCGGCGATGGTATCAAGGCAGCGTTCCAGATAGGCGCGGGGAGTATCCTGCCCGGCCAGGAAACGCGCCTGCGCGTCATGAAAAGTCAGGCCCTTGAAGCTGGCGCGGTCATAGCTGCCGGATGACATGGTGGTTCCCCTTGCTGATGCTTTCACCGCATCCTGCAACGGCTGGGCGTGCTTGTCGTGCCTTTCCGCCAACACAGAGTTTAGCACAGCGATCGGAAGCCCGGTGAGACTGCCGGCCTTGCTTCAAATGAGGCGATAGGCCGGCGAAGGCTTGCCAGGGTTTTACGATAAGCGCTCATATACTTGGCACCCGAGACCTTTACCGCGAAAGGCGCCCTGGCCCATGGCTGAAACTCGTTGGGAACGCATGACGGCGCCGGAATTGCGCGCGCTGGCGGAACGCAATGCCGTGGTGATTTTGCCCGTGGCCGCGCTGGAACAGCATGGGCCGCATTTGCCGGTGTGGACCGATAGCTTCATCGGCCATTCGGTCGCCATTCGCGCCGCTGAGTTATGCGTTGATTTGCCAGCTGTGGTGCTGCCGCCCATGTGGATGGGCCTGTCTGAACATCACTTCCCCTTTGGCGGCACGATCAGCCTGGATTACGCGACTTTTGCCGGTGTGCTGCGTTGCGTCATGCGTTCCTTGCTGGCGGATGGGTTTTCGCGGCTGATGCTGTTCAATTCTCATGGTGGCAATGCTGAACCTTTGGCCGTTGCATCACGCGAAATGGCGCATGAATTCGGCGTGCCGGTGCTGACCACCTCCATCACCCGCGTGGCACCAAAGGAAATTGCCGAGGCGCTCACGGCGCAGCCCGGCATACATCATGCCTGCGAAGGCGAAACCAGCCTTTGGCTGCATCTTGATCCCAGCCAGGTGCGGATGGATCAAATTGCCAATTCCGTCTCACCCGGCAATTTCGATGCCTCAGGCCAGGCGGTGACGCGGTTTTGGTCCTTTTCCGAACGCGCGCCAGTAACCGGCGTGCGTGGTGATCCCCGCGCGGCCACGCCAGAAAAGGGCAAGGTGATTTTCGAAGCCATGGC
>JAPLOJ010000090.1 GCA_026400795.1 Alphaproteobacteria bacterium | reverse complement strand
GCGGCTTGCCTTCCGGCCGGCGCGCCAAAAGAACGCGGCTTTCCGGGTCAATCAAGGCCACCGCCGCCACCAGCAGCGTTGGCTTGCCCGATGTGGGTGCTGCCATCACCGGCACTGGCGCCTCAGCCGCGATATCCATCCGCGTGGCGCTGAATAGCCGTACCGGCATGGCCCCGCCGCGAGAAATAAACTCCTGACTGCCCGCACCGCTTTCCTTGAAGCCGATCCGTCGCAGCACGGCCGCCGAGCGTTCATTATCGACAAGCGCGGATGCCACCAGCCGATCAATATCCAGATTAGCCAGCGCCCAATGCGCCAAGCGCCCCGCCGCTTCCGGCCCAAGCCCCTGGCCCCAATGGCGCCGCCCAATCCAATAGCCAAGCTCAGCCTCTCGCGGGTTTTTGGGATCAAGCGTTAGGCCAACACAGCCCAGCAGCGCTTCCGCGCCATCCTCATCGCGCGTCACCGCCAAATGCCAGGCGGTGCCGGCAGAGATTTGCGCGCGGGTGGACGCGATCCATTCATCCGCCAAATCGCGCGGATAGGGGAAGGGCACGCGGGCCAGGGTTTTCGCCACTTCCCAATCATTCACCAGCCGATGCAAGCCAGCCGCATCATCAGCCTGCAATGGACGGAGCTTCAGGCGCTCCGTTACCAGCGGTACAAAATCATTTTCCATGGCAGCGCTGCGGCGCGTCAGCTCCGGTAACTGCCATTGATGTCAATATAGCCATGCGTCAGATCGCAGGTCCAAACGGTGGATTTGCCTTTGCCAAGGCCGATATCCACGGTGATTTCCACTTCGCGGCCCTTCATATGCGCGACGACGGGTGCTTCATCATAGCCATCCACCACGCCGCCATCGCGCGCCATCCATACGCCGCCGACATTGACCGAAAGCTTGTCGCGATCCGCGGGTTCGCCCGCCTTGCCGACCGCCATGACAATGCGGCCCCAATTCGCGTCCTCACCCGCAATCGCGGTTTTCACCGCAATCGCGGTTTTCACCAAAGGCGAATTGGCGATGGACATGGCAATGCGATGCGCCGAACGCGCTGTGGTGGCGCCGGTCACGTTGATCTGGATCAGCTTCTGCGCGCCTTCACCATCGCGCGCCACCATCAGCGCCAAATCCATCAGCACTTCATTCAAGGCGCGCGCGAAATCCTTTAGCACCGCGCCACCTTCCGCCGGTACGCGCGGATGCTTGGCGGTGCCGGTCGCGAAAACCATCACCGTGTCGGAGGTTGAGGTATCGGAATCCACCGTCACGCAATTGAAGGAACGATCAACGCCTTTCTTCAACAGCGCTTGCAATGCAGCGGCGGGAATTTTTGCATCCGTCGCCAGAAAGGACAGCATGGTCGCCATATCGGGCGCGATCATGCCGCTGCCCTTGGCGATGCCGGCGATGGTGACCTCAGTATCGCCAATGCGCGCCTTGCGGATGGCGCCCTTCGGGAAGGTATCGGTGGTCATGATGGCCTTCGCGGCACCCTGCCAATCACGCTCCGCCGCCGCATCAAAAATGCGTGGCAGGGCGGCGATCAGTTTTTCGGTCGGCAGTTTTTCGCCAATCACGCCGGTGGAAGCCAGAAACACCTCCTTGGGCTTGCAGCCCAGGATAGCGGCGGCGGCCTTCGCGGTTTCCTCACAGGTTTGGCGACCGGCACGGCCGGTGAAGACGTTGGAATTACCGGCTGTCACCACCAGGCCGCGC
>JAPLOJ010000191.1 GCA_026400795.1 Alphaproteobacteria bacterium | reverse complement strand
AATTTCAGCGCATCCGCAATGCAATGCGCGTGGCGAATATCGTAAGGGCCCGCGCGCAGATATTCCTGATAGACCGTGGCTAATGAGGGTGAATCCTCCTCCAGCAAAATCTTGTGATGGAGCGGCGCATCAGCCACGCGCGCGCACCCAACCAAATAGGGTCATGGCACCGCCCAAGATCGCCGGCACAACCCAGGCGGGGGCTTCCAGTACTGGCAGCAACAGGTCGTCCCAAATCATCGGCAGAAGATAACGCTGCACCACGGCTTGCACCAAATTGAGCAAGCCAGGGTCCAGGCGAAACAACACCGCCCCCAACGGATCACCACCGAAAATCGCAAAAAGCCCCACTGCCAGGGCCAGCAGGGCAAGGCCAATCAGGCGCATGTCATGCTCACGCCCAAAGCCTTTCGCGTTGCAGGTTGGTGTAGAGGTCCGCGACGAATTCGCCATAGCCGTTGAACAACAGCGTCGGCACGCTTTCCCCAGTGCCCAGCATGCGTTCCTGTGCCTGGCTCCAGCGTGGATGCGGCACGGCGGGGTTCACATTGGCCCAGAAGCCATATTCCTGCGACTGGATCTTCTCCCAGAAGGAAACCGGACGCTGATCGGTCAGGCGAATGGTGACCAGGCTCTTGCCGGCCTTGAAGCCGTATTTCCAAGGCTGATGAAAGCGCAAAGGCCCGCCATTTTGTGGCGGCAGCAGCTTGCCATAGGCACCGACCACCATGAAGGAAAGCTCATTGGCGGCCTCCGCAATGGTGCAGCCTTCCGTATAGGGCCAGGGGTACCAGCTTTGCCTGAGGCCAGGCATGACGCTCGGCAAGGTCGCGGTCTGGAACACAACGTAGCGCGCGGAAGACAGCGGCTTCACCTCGGCCAGCAGGGCGGAAAGCGGAAAGCCGGTCCAGGGCACCACCATGGCCCAGGCTTCCACACAGCGCAGGCGATAGACGCGTTCTTCCAGCGGCATACGCGCGAGCAAATCTTCAATGCCAAATTCGCGCGGGCTTTCCACCATGCCTTCCACCTTCACCGTCCAGGGGCGCATGGGCATGCGTTGCGCGGCGGCGCTGATGGTCTTTTGGCTGCCGAATTCATAGAAGTTGTTGTAGGTGGTGACTTCGCGTTCAGCGGTGATGGCGCGGCCCGGCGCGTAGCGCGTATTGCGCATGGCAGGCGGCAATCCGGCTTGCTGCGCCATGGCAGGGCTGGCGGCGAGCATCCCAGCGCCAAGCGCCATGGCTTGGCGACGGCCAAAGACCAGCGCTTCCGGCGTGACGCTGCTTTCGGGCAGATTCCAGGGGCGGCTTTTCAGGATATGCATGTCGGGAAGCCTTTCGTTGAACGCGATAAAGGCGCGCTGGTCACGAAGGTCAAGAAGATTACCGCCGAGGCTGCGGCAAAACCGCACTCGGCGGCTGGCCGGGCGCCGTGGTGACGCGAAATAGCCGATAGGCTTCGGCCTGCTCGCCCCGGCGGGCGCGGATCAGCTTGCCGGCTTCGCCTTCAATTGGGGTGGCGCCGGGCCATTGCGGCGGTCCCTCACCTCGCCTTTCACTGCGGATCAGCAAGCCAGCAGTGTTTTCGGGCGGTTTTGGCAGGGCAAAGAATCGCCAGCGCGGGTCCATCGCAACCACGGGCAGCTCGGGCGGCAGGCGGAAAGCCATGCCAGAAGCCAGGCCATATTCCTCGGCGGCGATGAAGGCGACACCTTCGCGCGCGGCGGCCCGCGCCAGATCAGCCGCTAGCCCATCCCAGCCGCCAAGCCGCGCCAAAGTCGGATCCTGGCGGCGCGGCAGGGCCAAGGGCGCGGCGGTCGCTTGCAGATAGGCCGCCCCCGCCATGGCAAAGCCCAGCGCCAAGGCAGGCATGCGCCAGCGGAGCCAGGACGCAGGCAGAAGCGCGGCGGCGGCGATGGCAGCACTTGGGTAAAGAATGGCCGGCCAATTCCCCTGCACTCGGCTGCCCAAAGCCTGCCAGAGGAAAATCGCAGCACCTGGCAGAATCAACGCCAGCAACAGCCCAGCGCCGGCATCGCGCGCGCGCCAAACCTGCCGCGCCGCCATGAAGGCCCCCGCCACACAGAACAGAAAGACCAAGGGCGTCACCAAAGCCACCTGCCCGCCCAGCAATTCGCCAAGCCAGCGCAGGCTTTGCCCGGCGCCGCCAGCTGCAGTCCGCCCGCCCTGCTTGGCGAAGGACGCCCATTCATGCGTCGCATTCCAGAAAATCACCGGGGCGAAAAGCGCCACCGCCAGCGCGCCACCCACCCAAAGCTGCCAGCGCACCAACCAGCGCCGTGCTTCGGGCAACAGCACCAACCACAGCACCAACCCGAAGCCGAGCAAAGCCGCCGTGTATTTGGACAGCAGCGCACCCCCCGCGAAAACCCCAGCAGCCAGCCACCAGCGCGCATCGCCACTGCGCTGCGCCCGCGCCACGGCCCAAAGGGTTGCCACCCAGAAGAACAGCAAGGGCGTGTCCGGCGTCATCGTCACGGCGCCGAGTGCGGCGAAAAGCGTGGCATTCATCAGCGCCGCCGCCCAAGGGCCGGCGCCCCGCCCAGGGAAAAGATCCTCGGCTGTGCGCGCCAGCATCAGCGAACCCATGAACAGCGAAACCGGCCCCAATAGCCGCACGCCGAGCGCCCCATCTCCCAGCAGCGCGGTGCCCAGCCAGATGAAGATCGCGACCATGGGCGGATGGTCCAGATAACCCGGCTGCATATCGCGCGACCAGACCCAGTAATACGCCTCATCCGGGGAAAGCGGCAGGATCGCCGCTAGCACCAGGCGCAAACCCGTCAGCGCCAGCAGCGCAACCAGCCAAGGGTTCACTTGGCGCGCCAGACCAGGGTGGCTGAGACTGCGTAATTCCACACCACGGTCAGCGCTGCCCCTGCCGCGCCGGCCAGCCCCCAGGCCAGCACGCCATCACGCAGCAGCAGATTGGCAATGCCGATATTGGCCGCCGCACCCAGGCCGCAGACCAGATAGAACAGCACCAGGCCGCGCAGCAGCGCCGGCCCGCGCAGGCGCCGATCCCGATAGGTGATGCGATTATTCAGCAAGAAATTCACTGTCATGGCGATGAGGGTGGCCGACCATTGCGCGGCGTTGAAGCCAACCCCGCCCAACCCATGCAGCAGCCCAAGCACCGCCAGATGTACCAGCAAGCCAATCGCCCCCACGGCAGCGAAGGACAGGAAGCGCAGCGGCACCACACCGCCCAAAGCCTTATCCGCAAGCAAGCCCGCGAATTCCAGCAGCACCGCCGCATCCAGCTTGCTTTCACCCGCAACCCGCGCGCGGAAGGAATAAGGGATTTCCAGGCTGCGCAAAGGTCGCTTTGCTGACAGCAGAATATCCAGCAAAATCTTGAATCCCGTGCCGGTCAGGCGCGGCGCAATTTCTTCCAACAGGTCGCGCGGCAGGGCGAAAAAACCACTCATCGGGTCGCTCACGCGCATCGGCAATGCGGCATTGGCAAGTGCGGCGCCGGTATCGGAAATCATTTGCCGCGCGGCGGTAAGCCCGCCTTGCTTGTCGCCGCCTTCGATATTGCGGCTGCCGATGACGATTTCCGCAAGCCCGCCTTCCAACGCTTCCAGCATGCGGGGCAGCAGGGTTTCATCATGCTGCAAATCGCCATCAATCACCGCGAGATAGGGCGCTGATGTCGCCAGCATGCCCTCAATACAGGCGGAAGCGAGGCCTCGGCGGCCAATGCGCTTCAGGCAGCGAATGCGGCTATCCTGCACCGCAATGGCGCGCACGGCCACGCTGGTACCATCCGGGCTATCATCATCAACGAAAATCGCTTCCCAGGCGATTCCGGCCAAGGTCGCATCCAGCCGCGCCACCATGGGCGCCACATTCGCGGCTTCATTGAAACAGGGAATCACCACGCAAAGGCGCGGCAGCGCTGTGGCCGTCACTTTTCTTCTTGCCAGGGCTGCCCTGCTTTACGGACGGCCAATTCCATCTTCGGCTTGCCGAAAAGATAGCCCTGGCCATAGCGCACGCCGAGTTCCAGCATCAACGCTGCTTCTTCTTCCGTTTCAATGCGTTCAGCCACCACCTGGGCGCCAACCGTGCGGGCAAGATCCACCATGGCGGCGATAAAGCCCCTATCGCGTTCGCTCTGCAAGGCATTGGCCACGTAAATGCCATCCACCTTCACATAATCCACCTTGAAGGCACGCAAATACCGAAAGGCCGCCGCACCAGCGCCGAAATCATCCAGGCAGACGGGGATCTTATGCTCCCGCAGCAATTCGATCATGCGAACCGCCTCATCCTCCTGCTCGATTTCGGCGGTTTCGGTGATCTCGACCACCAGGCGCTCAGCCATGCCGGGGGTATTTTCCAGTAGCGCCTTCATATCCTCGCGGAATTTGGGGCTTTGCAGCGAAAGCCCGGAAAGGTTGCAGGCAACGCGGGTGCCGCCGGCAGCGCCCGCAGCCTCACACACCGCACTGACCACGGCCCAATCAAGTTCCTCGGTCAGGCCCACCGCTTCGGCCAGCGCCACGAATTCGCCAGGATGGGACATGGCAGAATCATCGGCCTGAAGCGGGCGGATCAGGGCTTCATAATGATGCGGGGTCCGGTCAGCGATCGAGACGATGGGCTGGAAGGCCATGCGGAAGCGCCGTTCTGCGATACTGCGCCGAAGCAATGCTGCCCGTTCAGAGGCGCTGTCCAAAAACCCCGCCAACCCCCCAGCGAAACCCGCCTTTTCCAGCGCATCATTGCCACCCCGGGCAAAGGCCGCGAGGGCAAAGCGCAGCGCCCGTGTCGCCTGAACCTGGCTGAGGCCTTCCGCCTCAAGCCCCACAGCCATGGCGCCGACCGAGACATCATTGACGCCGCGTTCCTTGAGGATTTCAGCGACTGCCGAGGTCAAGGTCGGCAGATCAAGCGGCGTCTGCCCGGGCAGGAGGCCGTATCGCCCGGCGGCAAGTTCTGTGGCCACCGCGCCTTCGCCAGCCTGCCTGTTCAATTCTTCCTGGATTTCCCGATTGACTTCACCGCCCGGCACAAAGCGGCCCGACGGGCCGGTCAATTCCAGAAAGCCAACCGGTCCGCCAGGCTCGCCAGAGCGCAGGATTTCCTCGGCCATGCTTGCCAGCCCAGGCCCACCGGGCAGGGGGCCGCCGGGCAATTCCCGCGGCAAAGGGGCGAAAGTCAGCGCCAGCTTGGCCGCAGCATCACTCAGCTTGAGACCCGCCACACTGAAGGCGGTCGCTTCTTCATCTGCAAGCTTGATTACCGCCGGCTTGAGACGGCCATGTTCCGACAAAAGCGCCAAAGCCGTAGCGAAGGCCGGCCGATCTGACGGCGCGACCAGGGAGATCACGGGCTGCCCGATGAAATCTTCCGCTGGCCGACCAAAGCGCGCCCTAAAGGCCTTTGCTTCGGCGCGATGAAGCAAGCTGCTGCAATGGCACGGCGCTTTCGATCCTTCCTTCAGGTGGCAGGAAGCCTAAAGGTCAGCTTAAAGATTAATGGGCATTTAAGCTAAGCCGTTCCGATAATTTTTTTTCTTATTTCTTCGGTTTATCCGCGCCAGGGCCGGCCGCCCTGGCGCGAGCCGCCATCTTAGACAAGGCACGGTTCACTTCACCGGCGAAAACGCCGTCGGCTTCATTTCCATCACCGTCTGCTGCTTCAGCGCACCCAGCGGCGCAATCGCCTTGCCGAATTCCGCCCAGCCCGGATCGCTCATCATCGCGGTGCGGCGGCGGTCGCGGTCACCCAGGCCCTCATAGGCCCACATGAAGACCACTTGGTTGATCGGCCCAATCTCAGTCACCGCGAAAAGCAGCAATTGACCGAGCATGCGCTTTTGCACGGGCAGGCCGTATTTTTCATAGGCCTCCAACCAGCCGGCCATCTTGCCGGGGTGGAAATCATAGGTGCGGTGATCCACGAACATCCCCGTGCCGCCGATCTCCCGCTTGAATTGGAAGCCCTTGGCCTGGGTGATGGGTGAAAAAGGCACGGTTTTCAGGAACTTGACTTCCTGCTGGGCGAGTGCCCCGGTCTCGGCTGAGCGCTTGCGGAAGGCCTGCCAATCCGGGTCTGCCTCACGCGCGGCCAAACAGGCTTCGCGGTTATCAATATCATCCCAGCCGCGTAAGAAGACCACGCGGTTGATGGTGCCGACTTCCACCTGAAAGAAGCCCAGCAATGGTCCCATATGACGGGCTGAGGCCGGATGGCCGAGGCTTTGATAGGCATCCATCCAAAGCGGCATCTTACCCGCCGGATGAAAGGTATATTGGCGCTGTTCGACATACATTTGGCGTTCTCTCCCCACATATCGATGAGCAAGCTTCCGACGAGACCGGCCCGAGCGCAAGCAGCCCTGCCCGGTAAAATTTGCTGCACTGCAAAAAATACTTGAACCGAGCGTATTACAGGCGCAGGAAGATACCCAAAACAGGAGCCAGTTCCATGACATCTCAGCGCGCCATCCCGCCCGGCCGGGAATTGCTGAAAAAAGGCAATGCGACCGCCCAGCGTGTGTTTGAACAATCGCGCATCATGGCTGATGTGGTAGGCCGCCACGCCAAGGCCCTGCCAGAGGCGATGAACCCGCAAGCGCCGCTGGAAAGCTTGGCCAAGGCGGGCCAGGGGCTGATGCGTGCGCCCCAAAACCTGGCGATGGATGCGGCTTCCTACATGCTGGATGCGGCGCAGCGCAGTTTCCTTTTCTGGGACACCATGCGCGAAGCGGGCAATAATTTCGTCGCGCATGAACAGGCGGGCTGCCCGCCCGTGCTCATTTTTGATTTCGAAACCGTGGTTGATGGCCGCAAGCTGAAGCGCCCGGTGAATTACGCGCTGGTACGCATCACCGTGCCCGCTGACATGCCACCCAGCAATGATGCGCTCCGCCCCTTCCTGATTATTGACCCGCGCGCTGGCCATGGTGCCGGCATTGGTGGCTTCAAATCAGACAGCCAAGTGGGTGTGGCCTTGCGCCGCGGGCACCCGGTTTACTTCGTGATCTTTTTCCGGGACCCGGAACCTGGCCAAACCATTCTGGACATCACCGCCGCTGAAGCGGTGTTCCTGAAGCATGTGACGGATGCTCACCCCAAGGCGCCGAAGCCTGTCGTGATCGGCAATTGCCAGGGCGGCTGGGCGGTGATGATGCTCGGCGCATCAATGCCCAATCAGCTTGGTGCGCTGGTGCTGAATGGCGCGCCGCTATCCTATTGGGCGGGCGAGAAGGGCAAGAATCCGATGCGCTATCTGGGCGGGCTTGCCGGTGGCGGTTGGCCGGCGGCGCTGATGGCCGATATGGGCAATGGCCGCTTCGACGGCGCCAATCTTGTCGCGAATTTTGAGGCTTTGTCGCCGGCCAATACCTGGTTCCGCAAATATTTCGACCTTTACCAGAATGTGGATGAGGGCGCGGAGCGCTTCCTGGAATTCGAACGCTGGTGGGGCGGCTATTTCCTCATGAACCGCGATGAGATTTGCTGGATTGTGGAAAACCTCTTTATCGGCAATCGTTTTTCTTCCGGGCGCATTTCCGCAGGCGATGGCCAGAACTTCAATATGCGCGAAGTGAAGGCGCCGATCATTGTCTTCGCGTCAGCCGGCGACAATATCACCCCACCCGGCCAGGCGCTGCGCTGGATTGCCGATGTCTATCGCGATGAACGCGAAATCAAATCACTCGGCCAGACCATTGTTTATCTGTTGCATGAGGATATCGGGCATCTTGGCATTTTCGTCTCCGGCAAGGTGGCGAAGAAGGAACATAGCGAAATCGCCACCACGCTGGAGATGATCGAATCCGTAGCACCTGGCCTTTATGAAATGCACATCAGCAATTATCAGGAAGGTGCCGAGATTGGCGAATGGCAGGTGGAGTTGGTGGAACGCTCCATCGCCCATGTGCGCGAAATCTCGGGCGAGGCGGAGAATGAAGCCTTCCCCGCGGTCGCGCAGATTTCCGAATTGAACCAGCATCTTTATGATGTGCTGGCGGCCCCCGTGATCCGGCAATTCAGCACGGAAATGGGCGCCGAGGCGCGGCGGCATATGAACCCGATGCGCTGGCGCCGCTACGCCTTGAGCGACATGAACCCCTGGATGGGGCCGATTTCATCGCTCGCGGGTCTGGCGCGGGAGAATCGCACGCCAGTGTCTGCCGATAATCCCTTCCTCGCCTTCGAAAAAGCCTTCGCGGATTCAGTGGAATACGGGCTGAACGCCATGCGGGATATGCGCGATGCCTGGGTGGAAATCGCTTTCCACGGCGTCTATGGCAGTTTGCATGCTTCGGGTGTGACCGGTGAGGATTATGGGGCGGAAGCCGATGCGGCGCGGGATTCGGTCACCAGCGATGCGCCGCAGCGTGCCGAGGCAGAAGCGAAGCTTGCCCAGGGCGGCTATGCGGAAGCGGTTATTCGCATGATGATCCTGCTGGCTGATGCGCGCGGTGCGGTGCGCCGTTCGCGGCTTGCACGGTCCAACCAATTGCTCACCACCGAAGCGCCATTCGCGCAAATGAGTGCCGCTGAGCGCATGGGTGTCATCCGTGATCAGACCATGATCGCGACCCTTTTCCCGGAAGAGGCGATCAAGGCGCTGACGGTACTGCTGCCTGATGCGGCTTCTCGCCGGAAGGCGCTGAAGGCCGTGGAAACCGTGGCAGGGCCGGATCAGGAGCTTGGCGATAATGCGCGCGCGCGCCTGCAGCGTTTGCGCGAAGTGCTGGCGGTGCGCCCACAACGCGCGGCGTGATCAGGGGCGGCGTTTGCAGCGTTGATCGCCGCCTGTGCCGCGATCAACTATTACGCCATGCCAATGGATATCACGAAGCGCAGGGCAGCTATTTGCGCTTAGGCTTCCTCATCCCGCAGGATGCGCGCGGCGGCGAGCAGCGCCTTTTCATACCGCGCGCGTTCCTTGGCGGTTTTCTCGGCGGGCCAGGGGCGAAAGCCCTGTCCGGTTTTCGGGCCAAGCTTGCCCTCCGCCACCAACCGCGCGAGGCCCGGGCTTGGGTCAGGGCTGTTATTGAGCGAAGGGTAGATGGTGCGCCCCGCTTCCAATTGCGTCTCAAGCCCCGCCAATTCCTTTTGCAGGATCGGCCCAGCCGCGACATAGCGAAAGCCGAAGGCGTAGCGCACGGCATTATCCACATCCTCAGCCGTGGCCAGGCCTTGATCAATCACCGAAAAGGCTTCGCGCATCAGCGCATGTCCTAGCCCCGCCATGATCTCGGCGAGCTTATCGCAAACCGCAGAGTCCGTGTATTCGCCGCGCACCACCTCGACGCCCGGCACCAGATGCGCGGGCAGGAAGAAATGGAGATTGGCGCAGCGCGCCCGCCCCGGCAGATCGCCGGCGATATCCGTGATGCGATAGCCAGATGCGTTGGACGCAATAGGAATACCCGCAGGCACCAGCCCATCAAGCTCTGCAAAAACCTTGCGCTTCAGGTCAAGACGTTCTGGTACGGCCTCGATCACTGCTTCGGCCCCTGCGTAATCCAGCGCCTTCATGTCATCCAGCAGCGTCAGGCCGGAAGCAGCGGCAGGGTCGCCATCCAACTGGGTGATGGATTGCGCGACGCGCGCTTGGGCTGCGGACCAACGATCCCGCGCCGGTTCCACCGCGGTCACACGCCAACCGCCATTCAGGAAAATCGCCGCGATATCGCAGCCCATCAACCCCATGCCGAGGATGACAACGTGGCGCGGGGCGGTCATGCTGCGGCCCGTGGCGTAATGCCGCCCTGCGCCACGATGAAATCAGCGATTTCAGAAACCCCCTTCAACGCCTTCAGATTGGTGAAGATGAAGGGTCGCGCATTGCGCATCTTGCGCGCATCACGATCCATCACGGAAAGATCAGCGCCCACCAGCGGCGCCAGATCAATCTTGTTGATCACAAGCAAATCGCTCCGCGTGATGCCCGGCCCGCCCTTGCGCGGAATTTTATCCCCCGCCGAGACATCAATCACGTAAATCGTGAGGTCCGCCAATTCCGGGCTGAAAGTCGCGGCCAGATTATCGCCGCCGCTTTCAATGAACAAGATTTCGAGCTTCGGGAATTTCACCGCCATATCATGCACGGCGGCAAGGTTGATGGAGGCATCTTCGCGGATCGCCGTGTGCGGGCAGCCGCCGGTCTCCACCCCCGCGATGCGTTCAGGCACCAGCGCGCCGGAGCGCGTGAGGAATTCCGCATCTTCGCGCGTATAGATATCATTCGTGATCACCGCGATATCGTAGTGGTCGCGCATGTGTTTACAAAGCCGGTCCACCAGCGCGGTTTTGCCGGAACCCACCGGCCCACCAATGCCCACACGAAACGGGCCATTCTGCGAAGTGCTCATGATCTGAACAACCTTGTGTATTGCGTCTCATGACGCAGGGAGAAAACATCGAGCATCGGCGCGGCCGTGCCAAGCAGGCCCAAATCCGCGATTAATGCAGCATCAGTCGCAGCCGCGACAGCAGGTTGCAAAGCGGCGATCGAAAGCTGGCCATCTGTCTGCCCGAGCGGCACCAGCCGCACACCGGCCGAGACCAAATTCGCCGCAAAGGCAGAAAGAAAACCGAAGGCAGCATCGCGCACGCCGATGCCCTGTTCCGCCGCCGCCGCGCCGAAAGCAACCGCATGGGCAAGCTGGCGCGGATGGCGCGCAGCAAAGGCGGCGAAGCGTGGTGTGTGCCAGGCGGCCAGCGTGACGCCGGTGAAAGCTGTGCCCTGTGCCTCCGCTTCCAAAGCGGTTTCCGTCGTGCCGCGCCAAGCCGCACCCAGTTCTGCGACTTCATCCAATGCCGCATCATCGCCCTTCACCATGGCGCGATGCGCCGCCACCAGCAGCGCACCATCTACGCGCCCGGTGCCACGCTGCAAGGCAGTGCTGACATAGGCGATCAAGCCATCGCGCTTCGTGACCGCGCCCGCTTCCACCGCCGCCTCCAGCCCATGGCTATAGGTATAGGCCCCCACCGGATAGGCCGGCGAAAGCCAGGTCAGCAGGCGATACAGCGCTTGCTGTGCGGCGCTCGCGCGTTTTTCAGTGATGGTGGTGATGATGGCCATCGCCGTGATGATGATCATGATCGCCATCACCATGATGGTGATGATGCCCAGGATGGCGATTATGTTCGCCATAAGCGCCGCCTTCCGGATCGAAGGCGACCTCCACATGCTGCAATTGCGCGCCAAGCCCTTTCAGCATGGCTTCAATCACATGATCCTTGCGGATGAGGATACGGCTGCCATCAATCTGCGTCGGCAAATGCCGATTGCCCAAATGCCACGCCAAACGCGCAAGCCGTTCCGGCGTT
>JAPLOJ010000032.1 GCA_026400795.1 Alphaproteobacteria bacterium | reverse complement strand
CGGGGTCTCGCCCATTCAAGACGGCGGTGGCGTTTGGGTGAATGCCAAGCCGGCGCGCATCAGCGGCTTCTTCTTCGCTCACGGTCAGATAAACATCCGTGATGCGCCCGGCAGCGCGTTCCAATTGCAAGGCCAAGGTTCGGCGCCACCAGGGGCCGGGCTGATTGAACAAAAACCCATGGCAGGTATAGGCAATGCGCGGCACGCCGGCTGACCGTGCCGCCGCGCGCCCAATCAAGCCACTGATCGGCATATGCGCATGCACCAGATCGCAATGCTCACGCTTCAGGAAATCGCGCAGGGCCTTATAGGCGTTCCATTGCGCCAGCGGATTCATGCTGCGCGCCATGGGCATGGCTTCAATACGAAAACCCTCGGCGCGCGGAATATCGAGCAAGGGGCCCTCGGCGCAAAGCCCCACAACCTCATGCCCACGCGCGCGGGCGCCACGCATCAACGGCAGAATGAAATGCCGCATGGCGAAATCAACATTCGCAATGAAGCAGATTTTCATGGAAAATCTTGCGCGCTCACGCGTCTGGGATAGGTACGGCGCCGGGCAGGCTGACCCGCGTGATCGCCCATTGCAGCGAAACCTCATTTTCTTCCGCGTAGAGCACGATTTGCAGGCTGCGCCGCGCCTCGCCGCCCAGATAGATGCTGTCTTCCAAGGCAACGCGGGCACCCTTGGCGCGCAGCTTCCAGCCCGCACCGGACGCCAAGCGCAGCAGCACAGCACTTTCATCCTGCAACAGATTGGCGGTGACCGCGGGGTGCAAATGAAACCGCGCAACAAAAATCGGCACCGGCGCATCGGGCGGCATTTCCAGCACATCCTCTCCGCGCAAATCATCGCCGGATTCTGCCAAGTAAAGGCGCCGGCGATGCACTGTGCCGAAGGGGCCGCGCCAGCCATCATGGCTCACTTCCAGCCATTGCGCGCCGGTGGCTTCCTGGCGTTCCACCTCCACCGTTTCGGGCTTGCGGCCCAGGCCTTCGGGCCGGAGTTCGCTAGAATTGGTGTCAGACAGCACCAGCGTGGAATGCGCGGCAGTGGCGCGGAGCGCATCGCGCCAGCCTTCCTCACCCGCCGGGGCCGCGCCGCAATTCACAATCAGCCGATCACGCCCGATGGACATTTCAAAGGAAAGCGTGCCGGCATGGGCAAAGCGATCCGCGCCACTCGGCAGGCCGCCAAGCCCGGTGGTGGCCCCGCGCCCGCGTGGCGGCGGGCCAGCATCCATGATGATCACGGTGCGCCCGGCTTGCAGGCGCTGAAAGCCAGTTTCCGGCAATTCCAGCGCACCGCGCCCGCGCGCCTGGCCTTGCGTCAGCACCAGGTCAAGCAAAGCCGAGTTTTCTTCCCGCGCGCCATTGAACAGCGCCAAGCCGCCATCGCCATGGCGGAACAGGCGCAAAGCGGGGGCAGCGCGGTCCAAAGCGGCCAACAGATGCGGCGGCGCTTCCACGCCCACGCCATGCAGCAGGTTGCGGATTTCAATCAGGTCTTGCAGGGCCGCGAGTTGCTGCGCCGGGGAGCGTTCAATATGCCCGCCATCAGGCAGGAATTGGCGCTCGATCTCGGCCGGCAGGAAGCGGATGGCGCGTTGCAGATAGGCGTCTTCTTCCAAGGCGACAGCAGCCGCAAGCGCGCCCTTCAGCGCCACCAAAGCGCCGCGATGCTCATCTTCCGCCGGGAGCGCGCCGACCAAATCGCGCGCATCCTGCGCGAGCCGCTGCATCACCTGGCGGCGGAAAACATCTTCCGCCGTGGCCGCGAAGAAATCCCAATGGCCGAGCCAGGCGGAAATCCGCGCGCCGACCACTTCCGGCGCATCGGCGATATCTTCTTCCCAGCCGGTTTGCAGCCAATCGGCGGTGAACGCACGGGCGCGCAGCCGCGCCGCATCCGTCCCCAAGGCGCGCAAATCGCGCATCCAGGCGAAGCCATGGGCAGAAGCGCGCCAGGCGGGGGAGGCGCCTTTGCCACCCCAGGGCTCTCCGCCTTCTGTGGCCAGGCGCATGGGGCGGATGGTGCCGGCGAAATCGGCTTCTCCGCGCAATAACCGCGCGCCGCGGGCGGCATCGCCGGGCCAAAGATCACGGAAGGGGCGGGAAGGGGCGTCTGGCACGCGCACGGGGCGAAGCCGTGCGAGTTTCTGCCGGGCGCCGCGCAGCAGATTGATCATGCTGCACCCCCGCGCAAAGCCTTGATCGCGGCGGCGTAATCCGGCGCGCCAAACACGGCCGTGCCGGCGACCAGCACATCAGCGCCCGCATTCAGGCACAGCGGCGCGGTTTTGGCCGTGACGCCGCCATCCACCTGCAAGCGAATATCGCGGCCAGAGGCTTCAATCAGCCGGCGCAGTTTTTCGATTTTTGGTAATTGGCTTTCCAGAAAGCTCTGCCCGCCAAAGCCGGGATTGACCGACATAACCAGGATAAGGTCGCAAAGGTCCAGCACATGTTCGATGGTGGCGATGGGTGTTGCCGGGTTCAGCACCACACCAGCCTTTTTGCCCAGGCCCCGGATGGTTTGCAGCGAACGATGCAAATGCGCGCCTGCTTCGGGATGCAGCGAGATCAGATCCGCCCCGGCATCAGCAAAAGCCTGCAAATAGGGGTCCGCTGGCGCGATCATCAAATGCACATCAAAGGGAATGGTGGTGTGGCGGCGAAGCGCCTTGATCAGCGCCGGCCCGAAGGAGATGTTCGGGACGAAATGCCCATCCATGATATCCAGATGCAGCCAATCCGCGCCGGCTGCGGTCACAGCACGCACTTCCTCACCGAGTTTGGCGAAATCGGCGGCCAGAAGCGACGGGGTGATGAGCGGCGCGGGTTGCACGATTCCCCTTGTAACCTTGCGAACCTGTGGGGACAACCTAGCGTGACCGGCTATACCTTCCTCAATAAAGCGCGCACCACTTCCGCATGGCCTTGATGTCGAGGGCCTTCATCCAGCAGCACCGTGCCTTCCAGCAGTTCCAGCACCTCAAGCCCGGCGAAGCATTCTTCGACAATCGCGCGACTCCAGAGCAATTCGCGGAGCTTCGGCCCGCCGCTGCGGCGCCCTTCCTGCGCGGGGGTGAAGCATTCCAGCACCAGCAAGCCACCAGGGGCGAGCGCGGCCAAAGCGCCTTGCGTGGCCCGGGCACGGTCCTCCGGCGGCAAATGCACAAAAATCCAGGCAATCAGGTCAAACCGCGCGCGCGGCCACTCCCAGGCGGCGACATCGGCGGTGATGGTCTTCAGTGCCACGCCGCGTTGGCGGGCCAGTGACGCTGCCTTGGTCAGCCCGACGCCGGACCAATCCACTGAGGTAACCTCCAGCCCCTGACCGGCCAGCCAGACGCCATTGCGCCCTTCGCCATCGCCCGGCACCAGCACCCGGCTGTGGGGCGCCAGACGCGCTGCCTGCGCGCGCAAGAAGG
>JAPLOJ010000064.1 GCA_026400795.1 Alphaproteobacteria bacterium | reverse complement strand
TGCAATGCCTGCGTCACGGCTTGTAAGAACGAACATGAAGTGCCTTGGGGCATCAATCGTCGCCGCGTGGTGACGATCAATGACGGCAAGCCGGGGGAGCGTTCCATCTCCATGGCCTGCATGCATTGCACGGATGCACCCTGCGCCGCCGTCTGCCCGGTTTCCTGCTTCTACACCACGGCGGATGCGGTGGTGCTGCATGACAAGGACCTTTGCATCGGCTGCGGTTATTGCTTCTACGCCTGCCCCTTTGGCGCGCCACAATATCCACGCCTGGGCAATTTCGGCTCTCGCGGTAAGATGGATAAGTGCACCTTCTGCGCCGGCGGCCCGCAGGCGGATAATACCCAGGCGGAGTATATCCAATACGGGTCGAACCGTCTGGCCGAAGGCAAGCTGCCGCTTTGCGCCGAGATGTGTTCGACCAAGGCGCTGTTGGCGGGTGATGGGCAGATCATTGCCTCCATCTATCGGGAGCGTGTGCAACGCCGCGGCTATGGCACGGGCGCCTGGGGCTGGCGCACGGCCTATCGCGAAACGGTCGCGATCTGAAGGGCGGACGCATCATGAAACTCCGCATCCTTGCCCTGCTTGCCGCGCTGCTGATGGGCGCGGCGGCACCCGCAATCGCGCAAACCGCGCCGCGCGCCCCTTCCATGGCGGAAGAAATGGAAGTGCAGGCGCTGCTGCGCGGCAGCCAAATCCAGGGCCGCATCACCATTCCGGATGACCGGGCCGCGACGCTCATTCAGCCCGTCGGGCGCGAATGGCGCGACTTCCATAATTATACGCTCGCCTGGGTGGGCGGCGTTGCCGTGCTTGGCATGCTGGCAATCCTGACGGTGTTCCGCCTGACCAAGGGGCGCATCCCGATCGAGGGTGGGCGTTCAGGGCGCACCCTTCTGCGCTTCAATGTGCTGGAACGCGGCAATCACTGGATGGTGGCTTCCACCTTCATCATCCTGGCGCTGTCCGGGCTGAACCTGACTTTCGGCCGGCATATCCTGCTGCCGATTGTGGGGCCGGAGGCTTTCACCGCCATCAGCCAATGGGGCAAATACGCGCATATGGGGCAAATACGCGCATAACTTCCTGGCTTTCCCCTTCACGCTTGGCCTGGTGATCATGCTGCTGATCTGGGTGAAGGATAACATCCCGAATGCGCGCGATATCGCCTGGTTCAAGGCGGGGGGCGGGCTGATTGGGAATGAGCATCCAGCCGCCGGCCGCTTCAATGGCGGGCAGAAGATGGTCTTCTGGATCACGGTACTCGGCGGCGCGGTGGTGGCGGTTTCCGGCTATCTGCTGGTTTTCCCCTTCGTCTTCACTGATGTCGCCGGAATGCAGCTTAGCCACATCATCCATAGCCTGCTTTCCGTGCTGATGATCGCGGCGATGCTGGCCCATATCTATATCGGGTCCATCGGCATGGATGGCGCCTTTGATGCCATGGGCACGGGTCAGGTTGATCTGAACTGGGCCAAGCAGCATCACGGGCTTTGGGTGCAGGAAGAACTGGCCAAGGGCCGCACGGCGGTACAGCCACCGGGTGCCAAGGCTTCCGGCGCAGACTGACTTTAACCCATGCGCGTGATCGGCCTCGCCGGCTGGAGCGGGGCCGGCAAAACAACCTTGATGGTGAAACTGATCCCCTGCCTTATCGGGCGGGGGATTGGTGTTTCTACGCTGAAGCACGCGCATCATCGCTTTGATGTGGATGTGCCGGGCAAGGATTCATGGCAGCATCGGCAAGCCGGCGCGCAGCAGGTGATGGTGGCGTCTGGTGCGCGTTGGGCGCTGATGACGGAATTGCGCAGCGCCGCCGAACCGCGCCTGCCGGAATTGATCGCACGGATGGACGTGGTTGATCTGGTGATCGTTGAAGGCTTTAAGCGCGACGCGCATCCGAAGCTTGAAGTGCATCGCGCCGCCAATGCCAAGCCCTGGATGCACCCGGATATGCCCGGCATTGTCGCGATGGCATCTGACACGCCGCCCCCTTATGATCTACCCCGCGCTGGGTTGGATGAGGTGGAAGCCATTGCTGATCTGGTGCTGGCCCATGCGCGAGAGATCAAGGACATTCCCTGGACGGAGGGGTAATGGCGCAGCTTTCGGATGATTGCTTCGCCTTTGGCGGTGCGCTGATGGCGGTGGAAGAAGCCCAGGCCCTGATCCTGGAACGCATCCCGCCTGCAACCGGCGAAGAATCCGTGCCACTCGCCGCCGCGCGCGGGCGCGTGTTGGCCGCGCCGCTGCTGGCGCCCTTGCCCCTGCCGCTCTTCTTCAACGCTGCTGTGGATGGCTGGGCCTTTCGGCACGCAGACCTTATCCCTGGCGCCGAGACCGCCCTGACCGAGGTTGGCCGCATCGCGGCGGGTCATGCACCTTCGCGCGGCGTCGCGCCCGGCGAGGCGATGCGCGTCTTCACCGGCGCCCCCATGCCCCCCGGCGCCGATACGGCCGTGATGCAGGAAGATGTCCGCCGCGACGGTGCGGCGATTTTCATCCCCCCTGGCCTTAAGCCCGGCGCCAATGCGCGGCCCGCTGGTGAGGATATCGCCGCCGGCGCGCTGGCGCTGCCCGAGGGCAAAATTCTCGGCCCCGCAGAGATTGGCTTGGCGGCCGCGCTTGGTCAGGCGCGGCTTGCGGTGCGCCCGCGCTTGAAGGTTGGCGTGTTTTCCACCGGGGATGAATTGGCAAGCCCCGGCAGCACGCTCGGCCCCGCGCAAAGCTATGACAGTAACCGCTTCACGCTGCTGGCGCTGCTGGGCGCCTTGCCGGTGGAAGCGCATGATCTTGGCATCCTGCCCGATGACCGCGCTGCGACGGAAGCCGCGCTACAAAGCGCCGCCGCCAGCCATGATTTGCTGCTGACCATTGGGGGGGTTTCCACTGGTGAGGAAGACCATGTGCGCGCCGCCATCGAAGCCGGCGGGCGGCTGGTGTTTTGGCGGCTAGCGGTGAAGCCAGGCCGCCCCGCCGCGATGGGGCTGGTGGGCGGCACGCCGGTGCTTGGCCTGCCGGGCAATCCCGTGGCTGCGGTGGTGACGTTTCTGCATCTGGCGCGGCCCCTAGTGCTGCGCTTGGCGGGGGCTTTGCCCGAAGCCCTGCCGCGCTTTGTGGCGGAGGCTGACTTCACCTATCGCAAAAAAGCCGGGCGGCGCGAATATGTCCGCGTCAGCCTGCATGCCACGGGCGGCCTGCCTAGAGCGCGGAAATTCGCCCGTGAAGGGGCGGGGCTGCTGACATCGCTGACGCAATCGGATGCTTTTGTGGAATTGGGGGAGGATGTCACGGCCGTCAGCCCCGGTGACCCTGTGGCAGTGCTGCCCTTCAGCGCGATATTCTAAATCCGCTCGGGCTTGGATCGGTGGGGTGGCAGCCTTCAAACATCCACCACCACATAATCAGCCTCAACCTTCACCGGGAACGTCTCCGCCTGATACGGCCCCTCCACCAAGGCTGCCCCCGGTTCCACATGCGCCGGAAAGGCGCGCACCTTTGTCCGGCGCGGATCGAACCAGCTTTTCCCCGTGCGGATATCGAATTCCCAATTATGCCAAGGGCAGCGCAGCATTTCTCCGGCGCGAGAGAATTGATAGCGCCCCGGTTCATCACTCAGCGTCAGGCCGCACAATATGCCGCCCGAAAGCGCGCTCCCTTGATGCGGGCAACGATCAAGCAGCGCGAAGAATTCGCCGCCCAGATTGAACACCACAATCTTCTTGCCATCGGCTTCCACCAGCTTCCGGCCACCGGGCGGGATTTCATCCACCGCCGCCACTACATGCCGCGCCATTACAGCCGATAGAAGCCGCGCGCATTGCCGCCGAAAATTGCGGCGCGCTTTTCCACTGGAATGAAGGACGGAATCGCAATGCGCGGATCGTCAAAATCCCAATGCGGATAGTCGCTGGCGTAGAGAATACGATCCCAACCGATCCATTCCATCGCATCCAGCAAATGCTCACCCTTCGCCGGTTCTTCAATCGGTTGGGTCGAAACATAGACATGCTCGCGCATATACTCCGATGGAGCGCGCTTCAGATGCGGCACCTCATCACGGAGCCGCTTCCAATTATTGTCCAGCCGCCAGCCGAGGGAGGGCATCCACCCAAAACCGCATTCGATCATCACGATCTTGAGTGTAGGGAAGCGTTCAAACACGCCTTCCACCACGAAGGATGCCACTTGCGCCTGCGCGCTGGTCGCGTGTTCCTGCACTTCCTCAACATAGAAGGAAGGCCAGCCGCCATTGGTCATGGCATTGCCGGAAAAACCAAAGGCATGGATGCCAATCGGCAGGCCCACTTCCGCGGCTGCCTCATAAATCGGCCAATAGCGCTTGCGGCCCAAGGGTTCCGAGGTACGGCTCATCAGCAGCACCTGGCAGAAGCGGCCATCACCTGCACGGCTACGGATTTCAGCGGCTGATGCCGCCGCATCCTCATAAGGCACCACGATGGAAGCGCGCAGCCGCGCATCATGATCCACCCAATGCGCCAATTGCCATTCATTCACAGCATGGGCGAGGGCCACCGAAAGATCATCATTCATATCGCCCTGGCCGGAAGGCTGCAAGGGGTTCAGCACGCCAATATCCAGCCCATAATGATCCAGGAATTGCTTCTGCACAAAGCCAAGATCGGAAGCGGGTGGCTGGCCCTGCGGCCCCCAGGCATCGCGCCGGCTGGCGAGCGGTGCCGCCTTCGGGAAGGGATAGCCCTTATGGAAACCGTGGCGGGCATGAATGCCGTAAGTCGTCAGCCGGTGCCACGCGGCATCGGTCATGAAGGGCCGGTATTCGCCCAAATCCGCGCAGCGCGGATGGATATCGCAATCCACCAGGCCAAGGGTTGCGGCAGCCGGCCGGCCAGGGGCGGCGATGGGGCGGATGATGTTCATGCCAGTTCTCCTTCCCGCAACCGAGCATAAGTCGCGCGCGGGTTATCCACCATGATTTTCTTGAGCAGGCCGGGGTCGAGCCCTTGGGGCACGGTCGCGTCCCCTTCAAAATGCGCATGCGGCCAATCGGAAGACCACAACAACAACTCATCCGATCCCAAATGATCCATCAGCCGCGCCATGGTGGCGGCTTCTTCCGGCACATCCAGCGGGCGGATCGAAAGCCGCACATGGTCGCGCACATATTCCGATGGTGGGCGATCCAGCCAGGGCACTTCAAAGCGCACGCCCTTCCAGGATTTCACCAACCGCCACAGGAAAGCCGGCAGCCAGGACACGCCACTTTCCAGCAGCACCACCTTCAGCTTCGGGAATTTCACAAACACGCCTTCCGTGATCAGGGACGCAAGCGATGCTTGAAACCCCATCGAATTCGCCGTGTATTCCTCAAGATAATAGGAAGGCCAGCCGACCGAGGTAACAGGATGGCGCCAATTGCTGCCGGCATGGATGGCAAGCGGCATGTCATGACGGCTGAGTGCCTCATACACCGGCCACCATTCGCGCCGACCCAGCGGAATTTCCCCCATGCACAGCGTCATGGCCTGCACAAAGCGTCGGTCTGGCGCCAGGCGCTCGATCTCGGCCACGGATTCCTCAATGGCGTTGGGCAGCAGGATGGAAGCGCGCAGACGCTTGTCACCATCCAACCATTCGGCGCGGATCCAATCATTCAACGCGCGCGCAAAGGCGGCCGAGAGGTCTCGGCTGAAGGGAAGCTGCGCCGGGAAAAGCGGGTTGAGGATGCCGGTGCCGACCCCCCAGCGATCCAACACTTGCGCTTGCAGCGTGGCCAGCGAGCAGGGTGCTTCACCCTTCGGGCCGCGCCAATCTGCGCGCACGGTGGAAGGGGCGGCGGGCGGCCAGGAAGCGCTTTCAAGCTGGGAGACGCCGCGTTCCTTCAGGCTGGTGCGCCAATGGTGATCCATATAGGGGAACAGGCTTGCCATGCTCGGCAGGCCCGGATGCAGATCGCAATCTATTGCCGCTTCGGTCACGGTTCCTCCTGCGCTTCATCCAGTGCAGCGCGGGCGGAGCATCCTCCCTTTTCCGAGGGCAATCAATGGGGTGGCCTCAGCCGGCCAGCGCCAGGATCGCGGCGCGATAGGGCAGGGAAGGGACAGCGCCATCTTGTGTGCAGGCAAGCGCGCCTGCGCTCACGGCTTGGCGCAAAACCCTTTCGGGGGCGAGCCCCTCGGCGCTGAAGGCGGCGAAGGCGCCAAGGAAGGCATCGCCGGCGCCGGTGGTATCCGCCACCGCCACGCGGGGCGCCGCGGCATCAATCACAATGCCATCGGGCCGCGCCCAAAAGGCACCAGCCGCACCGGCGGTAACGATCACGTCGCGCATTGTCTCGGCGGCAAGCGCAAGCGCCAAGGCGGCGGGCGCGGCTTCGCGCTGTGCCAGGATGCCGGCTTCGGTTTCGTTCAGCACCAGCATATCCGTGGCGGCGAGAAGCTCCGGCAGGATGGGCGCTGCGGGGGCGACATTCAGAATGCGCCGCGCCCCGGGTAGCGCGCGAAATAGCGCCGCTGTGGCGGCTTGCGGCGTTTCAAGTTGCGCGAGCGCCACCGCGATATCGGCTGGTGGCGTAAAGCCCACAGGCACAGCCAGTTCCGCATTGGCGCCAGGGATGATGATGATTTGATTTTCGCCCGCCGCATCCAACAGGATGGTGGCGGCGCCAGTAGGCGCGCTGGTGGTTTGCACCGCCTGTGCTGCAATACCTTCTGCGGCCCAAAGCGCCTGCGCGGCCTGGCCCGCATGATCCGCCCCAAGCGCTGCAATCAGTGCCACGCGTCCACCCGCGCGCGCCGCTGCCACCGCCTGATTGCTGCCCTTGCCACCATGGAATGGCGCCATGCCAAGCGCGGTCAGGGTTTCACCTGGCGCGGGAAACCGCGCCAGGCGCAGCACCGTGTCCCGATTATAGGAACCAATGACGAGAATGCCGCCCATGATGACCAAGCCTGCGGGGTCAGCCCGCGCGGGTCAAGCCGCCATTTCCCACTTGCTTAACGCACCAAAACCAAGGCTAGATACGCCTGTCACGACCGCTGGCGCCACAGGATTACAAGCGCCACCCTAAGACGGCGTGTGGGGAGGAAACATGGCGTTCAGGTGCCATCCTGCGCGGCCTTTGGTTGCATGCGATAGGGAAGCGTCCCATGCCGCTGCTTGAAGTGCGCGACATTGTCGTGCGCTTTGGTGGCGTGACCGCCGTAGCCGGCGTTTCCTTCGATGTGGCGGAAGGCCAGATCTGCGGCCTGATCGGCCCCAATGGCGCGGGCAAGACCACGTTGTTCAATGTCATCAGCGGCATCTATCGCCCGAATGAGGGCAGTGTGCGCTTCGATGGCCATACCACCACCAATGAACCGCGCCACCGCATGGCGCCGCTTGGGCTGGGGCGCACTTTCCAGAATCTGGCCTTGTTCAAATCCATGACGGTGCGCGAAAATATTTTGGCCGGCGCACATTCCGCGGGCCGTGCCGGGTTTCTGGCCAATGCGCTCCGCCTGCCGCGGGCGCGCGCCGAGGATAAGGCAGCGCGGCAACGCGCGGCGGAATTGCTGGCCCTGCTGCAATTGGAAGCGGTCGCTGATCTGCCCGTGATTGACCTGCCCTTTGGCACGCAAAAGCGTGTGGAGATGGCGCGTGCGCTGATCAGTCGGCCCAAGCTGCTGCTGCTCGATGAACCCGCGGGCGGGCTCAATCATGGTGAGGTGGATGAATTGGCCACGCTGTTCCAGCATGTACGCCAAAGCTTCAACTTGGCGATTTTGCTGGTGGAACATCACATGTCGCTCGTGATGCGCGTATCGGACAAGGTGGTGGCGCTCGATTTCGGCAAGAAGATCGCGGATGGCACACCGGATGAGGTGCGGAGCAGCCCCGAAGTGATCCGCGCCTATCTCGGCGATGGCCATGGGGATGCCGCCCATGCTGCTTGAGGTCAAAAACCTCCGCGCCGGTTACGGCCCGACACAGGTTTTGTTCGGGCTTGATTTCGCGGTGGCGGAAGGCGGCGTCACGGCCCTGCTGGGCGCCAATGGTGCGGGCAAGACCACAACGCTGCGCGCTGTTTCAGGCTTGGTCCGCCCGGAAGGGGAGGTTCTGCTTTCCGGCCAGCGTATTGCGGGGCTGATGACGGAATCCATTGCGCGGCTTGGTGTGGCGCATGTGCCTGATGGGCGCGGCACCTTCATGGAATTGACGGTGGAGGAGAATTTTCGCCTCGGCGCCTATACGCGGCGAGACCCCGATGTGGCGGCGGATTTCGCGCGCATGTGGGAATGGTTCCCGCGCCTGAAGCAGCGTTGGCGCCAGCAGGCGGGCACGCTTTCGGGCGGAGAGCAGCAAATGCTGGCCATTGCGCGCGCGCTGTTGCTGCGCCCCAAGCTTCTGTTGCTGGATGAACCAAGCTTCGGCCTGGCGCCGCTGATTGTGAGGGATATCTTCGCAATTCTGCGCCGCATTCGTGAAGAAAGCGGCGTTGGCATTTTGCTCGTGGAGCAAAACGCCAATCTAGCGCTTGATTTGGCCGATCATGCCTATCTGCTTGAAACCGGCCGCATTGTCATGTCCGGGCCCGCTGCCGAGATCAGGCAGGATGAGGCCATTCGCCGTTCCTATCTGGGATATTGAAGGATGGAAGCCTTTCTCTTGCAGCTTACAGCCTGCATCGCGACAGGCGGCATTTATGCCTCGGTCGCGCTGGCGATTGTGATGATCTACCAGGCGACACATCATGTGAATTTCGCGCAAGGGGAAATGGCGACGCTTTCTACCTTCATCGCGCTGACCATGATCCAGGCGGGCCTGCCCTATTGGGTGGCTTTTGCCGGGACGCTGGTGGTTTCCTTTGTGATGGGCGCGCTGGTGGAAAGGCTGATCATGCGCCCGGTGCAGCATGCGCCGATCCTGACGCATGTTGGTGTTTATATCGGTATGTTGCTGATTATCGGTAATCTAACCGGCTGGGTCTTTGGTTATACGATCCAGATGTTCCCTTCACCTTTTGAAGGCGGCGGGCCGATGCTGGGTGGGCTGTTTTCAGCACATCAGCTTGGCAGCGTTGCCGTGACGCTCGCGGTGCTGATCCTGGTCTATCTGTTCTTCACCAAGACATCGCTCGGCCTTGCCATGCGGGCAGCCGCCTATAACCCGCGCTCCGCACGGTTGGTCGGCATTCGCGTGGATGTCATGCTGGCGCTTGGCTGGGGTTTGGCGGCGGCGATTGGGTCGGTTGCCGGCATGATGGTGGCGCCCATTGTGTTTCTTGATCCGAATATGATGCTGGGTATTTTGCTCTATGCCTTTGCCGGCGCGCTACTGGGCGGCATAGATAATCCCCCCGGCGCCGTGATGGGCGGCTTCCTGGTGGGTGTGTTGGAAAACCTGGCGGGCGCTTACATTGTTGGCACGGATCTGAAGCTGACGGTCGCGCTGGTGATCATCATTGGCGTGCTGGTGCTGAAACCCTCCGGCCTGTTTGGCCGTGTCGTGTTCACGCGGGTGTAGCGGCATGAGCCTGTCACCCGCACGTTTTCTTCTTGTATTGCTCGGCCTTGCGGCCGCTTTGGCGCCGCTTTGGGTGCTGGAAAGCTTTCATCTTTTCCAATTGACCATGGCGGTGATCATGGCGCTCGCGGTGCTCGGGCTTAACATCGTCACGGGCTATAATGGTCAGATATCGCTCGGGCATGGCGCGTTTTTCGCGATTGGCGCTTATGTCACTTCCATCCTGATGGCGCAGGCGGATTGGTCTTTTTACGCCACGCTGCCTTTTGCGGCGGCCATATGCGGCATGGTGGGCTATGCGGTCGGGCTGCCGGCGCTACGTTTGGGCGGGCTTTATCTGGCCCTGGTGACGTTTTCGCTCGCGGTCGCGGTGCCGCAATTACTCAAGCACAAGGCGCTGGAGGCCTGGACCGGTGGCGTGCAGGGGCTTTTTCTGATGAAGCCCGATCCGCCGCGCTGGCTGACTTCCGTGCTGCCGCTTAATGCCGATCAATTCATGTATCTCAATGTGCTGATCGTCTCTGGCATTTGCTTTCTGCTCGCCTGGAACCTCATTCGCGGGCGCATTGGCCGCGCGCTGATGGCAACACGTGATCACCCCACAGCGGCCGAGGCGATGGGGATGGATATTGCCGCACTCAAGACCGGCGCCTTTGCGGTGAGCGCCATGATCACCGGTGTCGCCGGCGCGCTTTCTGCCGTGGCGGTGGAATTCGTGGCACCCGATAGCTTCACCTTCCTGCTCTCCATTACGTTTTTTGTCGGCATGGTGGTGGGCGGGGTTGCTTCCATCCTGGGATCAATCTTTGGCGGGTTGTTCGTGCTGTTTGTGCCCAACATCGCCGAAAGCATCAGCCGCGCCGCGCCGGGCGTGATCTACGGCATGATCCTGATCGTTTTCCTGTTCGTGCTGCCTGAAGGCTTCGCTGGTTTGGTGCGGCGCCTTTTGGCGAAGCTTTCATCGCCTGAAAACCCAAAACCACAATAACTGAGGAGGAATTCACCATGACCATTTCACGTCGTCTTCTTCTGGCCAGCAGCGCGGGCGCGCTGGCCGCACCCAATATCGCCGCCGCGCAGGAAACGCCCGGCGTCACGGCAACCGAAATCCATATCGGCAGCACCAATGCGCTATCGGGCCCGGTTTCATCCTATTCGGTGATTTCGCGCTGCCTGGAAGCGATGTTCAAGCGCCTGAATGATGAAGGCGGCGTTGGAGGAAGGCGGGTTAAATTCACCGTCTATGATGATGCCTATCAACCGCCGCGCACGCTGGAACAAACCCGCCGCCTGGTGGAACGGGACCGCGTCGCCTTCCTGTTCAACCAGCTTGGCACGCCGACCAACAGCGCGGTGCATCGCTATGTCAATCAACGTTCCGTGCCGCATCTGTTCCTGGCAACAGGGGCCGATAAATGGGCCAATCCGCGCGAATTCCCCTGGACCATGGGCTGGCAGCCCAGCTACCGGGTGGAAGCGCAGATCTACACCAAATACGTGTTGGAACAGCGGCCCAATGCGAAGATTGCGCTGCTCTATCAGAATGATGATTTTGGGCGCGATTACCTGCATGGCGTGCAGGATGTGCTCAAGGATCGTTTCCGTTCCATGGTGGTCACCGCGACCAATGAGGCGACGGACCCGACCATTGATAGCCAGATCGTGCAGCTTCAGGCCACTGGTGCTGATGTGCTGATTTGCGGCGTGGTGCCGCGCTTTGCCGCCCAGGCCATTCGCCGCGTGCATGATATTGGCTGGCGGCCGATGATGTTCATGACCAATGTGTCGGTCTCAGTAGGCGTGGTAATGCAGCCGGCAGGGGTTGAGAAAGGTGTTGGCCTGATAACCTCGGACTACCGGAAGGATCAATCAGATCCCGCCTGGGCGCAGGATGCGGGCATGAATGAATGGCGCGACTTCATGCGTCGCTATGTGCCGGATGGTGATTTGGGCGATAACAATTACACCTATGGCTATGGCGTGGGCACCACCATGATCCAGGTGCTCCGCCAATGCGGCAATGATTTCAGCCGTGAGAATGTCATGAACCAGGCGCGTAACATCAAGCCGATGGATGTCGCGACCCTGCTGCCCGGCATCAAGGTGCAAACCCAGCCCGATAATTACAACGCGATCCGGCAAATGCAGCTGCAGCGCTGGAATGGGCAGAGCTGGGAGCGCTTTGGCAATGTGATCGAAGGGGCGGGGAGCTGAGCGTTCCCCACTATTCCTTCCTAGCGTGATCCGCCAAATCCAGGCGGCTGAGTTTCTGTCTTTCGCTCAGCCGCCAGCTTCCTCAGCAATGAAGCGCACCATCACCGCAATCGCTGCCATCAGATCATCGGTTTCCATTGCCTCATGCGGGTTGTGGCTGCCGTTTTGGTTGCGTACCAGCAGCATCCCGGTCTTCACCCCCACTGCGGCAAAATTATTCGCATCATGCGTGCCTGGACTATGCAGTCGTGCAGCGGTGATGCCGCAGGCCGAGGCGGCTTTGGCCAGACCATCCATCAACGAAGGGTCCATCAGCCCGGGCGCCGGCCACAATGTCCTGTAACTTGGCCTCAAGCGCCACAAGATGCGCGGCATCATAAGCGCGCAGATCGAGGCTCATTTCAAAATCACCTGAAACGGCGGTCAGCGAATGCCGCTCCACCGGGGTATGAAAGCGCCCAATCGTCACCGCCATGGGGCGGCCCGCGGCTTCTTCCGCAAGCCAAAGCTGTTCCAGGCAAAGCGACAAATCCGCCCCGGCCAAAGCGGCATCCCTGCGAAAGCGATGTGGCAGGCCGGTATGCGCATCCTCACCGGTGATGCGAATGAAGGGATGGCGAAGATTACCCGGATTGGCGAGGCAGATGGCAATCGGCACGCCCGCTTCGATAAGCTGCGGCGCTTGTTCGATATGCGCTTCCAGATAGGCACCAATGGCTGCGGGATCACGCAAGGGCGTTCCCTGACTTAAACGCGCCGGATCGCCACCCGCCGCCGCGATGCTTTCGGCCAGCGTCTTGCCGGTGCGCGCATGGCGCAATTCCAAAGCACCCTGCGGCAAGCGCGCCAGCAGGCAACGGCTGCCAATCAGGCCGAGGCCGAACCAGACCGCTTCCTCACATCTTAGCGCCAGCACTTCAATGTCTCGGTGCGGTGTGATGCCCGCAGCGCGTAGCGCCGCAACGGCGCCAATGCCCGCAATCACGCCCGCTGCGCCATCGAAATTACCGCCCTGCACAATACTATCCAGATGGGACCCAATGATGATCGGCGGTGCTTCCGGCTTTTCGGCTGTCCAGCGCAGGGAAAGATTGGCGCCGGCGTCAATGCTGGCCTGCATGCCAAGCGCCTCACCTGCTTGGCGGATCAAGTGATGCGCTTCATTCTCGCCCCGCCCATAGGCGTCGCGCGTGATGCCGGGCGGGTCGGCACCAATCGCAGCTACACCATCCAGCAGGCTCTGCACCAACGGTTTTTGCGCCGCAATGGCTTCATCCAGTTTCATGCCGCCAGCGCCTTTGCATCACGCAGCACCATATCCGCGGCTTTTTCGCCAATCATGATGCTGGGGACATTGGTATTGCCGGAAGTGAGGGCAGGCATGATGGAAGCATCCGCCACCCGCAGCCCGGCAATGCCGTGTACGCGAAGTTCCGCATCCACAACGGCCATCGGGTCGCTGCCCATCTTGCAGGTACCGACTGGGTGATAGGTGGTCTCGGCCGCCTGCTTCACCCATTCGATGATCTCGGCATCACTTTGCCGCGCGGGACCCGGCGCAACCTCGGTTAGGCGCAAGGCCGCCATGGCCGGCGCATACATAATGGAACGCGCAATCTGAATCGCGCGCACCGTGAGTGCCGCATCAACAGGCGCTGAGAGGAAATTGAAATTGATCGCCGGCGGCGCCTTGGGATCGGCCGAGGTGATGTGGATCTGCCCCTTGCTTTCCGGGCGCATGACATGGGCATAGCAGGTCATGCCCGATTGCGCCGCAATGCGCGGACCATTCGGCCCGGATTCAGTAAAGGCCGGCACCCAGCCCAGCAAAAGATCAGGCGCTTCCAACCCCTCGCGCGAGAATACAAAAGCGCGAATGGGGGCCGCCACCGCGCCCAACATGCCCTTGCCGGTCAGGGCATAGCGCAGTGCTTGCTCCACCAGGCCAAGCCCTCGCCCGCGATCATTCAGCGTATAGCCCTTGGCTCCTACCGCCCAGCGCGTGCGCGGCGCGTAGTGATCACGCAAATTCTCGCCAACGCCGGGCAGCGCATGCAGCAATTCAATGCCAAGCCCCTGCAAGCGATCTGTCTGACCAATACCCGATAATTCCAGCAATTGCGGCGAATTGATCGAACCACCACTGATGATCACCTCTCGCCCTGCCTGCGCCTCAAGCGCTTGATCGCCCTTGCTGTAGCGCACGCCAATGCAGCGCTTGCCTTGGAAGATCAGTTTTTCCGCGAGTGCCCCGGTTTCGATATGCAGATTGGCGCGGCCACGAATGGGGTCCAGGTAGCAGGCGGCGGTGCTCATGCGGCGACCGCCCGCGATGCTTGCCTGGCTCATGGCAATGCCGTCCTGTTGCGCGCCATTGTAATCAGGGTTGTGGCGAATGCCGACCTCGCCGGCAGCCTTGATCAGCGCCTGGAAAATCGCGTCGCGCGGTTCGGGATTGGTGACGCGCAGCGGGCCATCCTTGCCGCGAAACGTGGCGTCACCATCGCCCTGATAGGTTTCGATCCGCTTGAAGAAGGGCAGCACATCCGCATAGCTCCAGCCGCGATTGCCCATTTGTGCCCAGGTGTCGAAATCCTGCGCCTGACCACGCACGAAAGCGAGGCCGTTGATGGCGCTCGACCCACCCAGGATGCGCCCACGCGGCACCGGCAGACGCCTTCCATTGGTGGTGGCTTCCGGTTCGGATGTGTAGAGCCAATTCACCTCAGGGTTATTGATCATGCGCGCATAGCCCACGGGAATGCGGGTCCAGCGATAGCCGGCGGGGCCGGCTTCAAGCAGCAGCACCTTATTGCGCGGATCAGCGGAAAGGCGATTGGCCACCACCGCGCCCGCCGAACCGGCGCCGATGATGATGTAGTCATATGCCGCCATGCGCTTCCCCCTTTGCTTTCACGCACATCAACCCATGCAGGACGCGATTAGGCAAGATGGCAAGGGCTGGACAGCACCACAGAAAGCGCTTTCCCTTGGGTGAGAAGGAGCCATAGCATGAGTGAAACAACAAAGCGTATCCGCGCTTCTGGCGGCAAGGCCGAAAGACTTGGCGTGGATGGCGTGGAGCTCTACGCGCTCTGTGATGGCTATCTGGATATGGAGCTTTCGCGCTTTCCCGATATCAAGCGCGGGATAGGTGATGATCTGGCCATTGCAGATGGGCAGGATCTGAACGACATGACTGTTTCAGTGAATGCCTTTCTGCTGCGTCATGGTGATAGGCTTTGTTTGATTGACGCCGGGGATGGCATTTGGCGCGGGGATACGCTTGGCCAATTGCCGCGCGCGCTGGGAGCACTTGGCATCACGCCTTATCAGATCACGGATCTTTTCATGACCCACCTGCATCGGGACCATGCCGGCGGATTGTTTCATGAAGGTCGCTTGGTCTATCCGAATGCGACCATGTATGCGGCAGCGGATGAAATCGCCTTCTGGTCCGCGCCCGAGAAGATTGATGGTGTGCAGCGCGTGCAATTACCCATCGCTGAAGCCGCGCTGCAAGCCTATCGTGAACGCCTGGTCGTTATCCATCCCGGCGAAGAAATCCTGCCTGGTGTCATGGTGCGTGCGCTCCCTGGGCACACGCCTGGTCAAGTTGGGTTTCAGCTCGGCAAAGAAAAGCCCTTGCTGATTGCCGCCGATGCGCTGCATTTGCCTGCCCTGCAAATAAAGCATCCGGAATGGGGCTTTCTGTTCGATGTGGACCAGGCGCAATCCCTGGCAACACGCATCGCGCTATTGAACGAGGCAGCGCAAAGTGGTTTGCGGCTTGCCGGCGCGCATTACCCCTTCCCGGGCGTGATTGGCGTGACGCAAGGCGAAGAAGGGCGCGGCTTTCGCAACGCCGTGGATTAGGCGGGTCTATTCCGGTTCCGCAATGCGGTTGAGGCTATCCCGCAGCCGATCCAACAAGCGAAAAAGCTGCACGCATTCCTCGGTGGAAAATTCCGCAAGCGCTGCCTGATAATAGGCGCGAATGGCCGGCCCCATCGCGCCCCATTGGCGCGCCCCTTCTTCCGTCAAGCGCACATGCCGAAGCCGCCCATCGCCCCCGGCGCGGAGCCTTTCCACGAGGCCCGCCGCCACCAGCCGGTCTATCACCGCGGTCAGGTTTTGCCGGCTGACCATGAGGAAGGCGATCAATTCCTTGACCGTCAGCCCCGTGTCACGGCTGCCCGGGCGCGCCAGGGCCCCCATGACAGCCCATTGCTGCGTGGTGGCACCAAAAGCGGAAACGGCCCGCGTGCCAGTTTTGTGCAGCAGGTTAGAGGATTGATAAAGCCTAAGAAAAAGCCTGTTTGCCACGTCAAACCGCGCCGCGTCATCGTCGCGGGGCGCTTGAGCCAAAAGGGCTGCAACGGGGTTTTCCATCAATAGATTGCCATATCAGATTTAATATATCATAGTATTGCTATTCTGGCCCTGCCAGTCAAATCTCGCTTGAACAAAACCAGGGGGAAACATGCGCGGCCTTCAGAACAAGATGGTCATCGTCACCGGCGGCGGCGGCGGCATTGGCGGGGCCACCTGCCGGCGCTTCGGCGAAGCGGGCAGCCGCGTGGCGGTATTTGATATCAATGCCGAGAGCGCAGCGAAGACCGCAGCGGACATCACTCAGGCGGGCGGCGTCGCTGAGGCCTTTCGCTGCGACATCACGGATCATGAAGGCGTGAAGACCGCAGTGGCGGCGGCAGAAGCCGCTCTCGGTCCCATCAGCATTCTGGTGAATAATGCGGGCTGGGATGTCTTCCGCCTGTTCAAGGACACAACGCCCGCAGATTGGCAGAAACTGATCGCCATCAACCTGACCGGCGCGCTCAATATGCATCACGCGGTGCTGCCCGGCATGCTGGAACGGCGCCATGGGCGGATTGTGAATATCGCATCCGATGCTGCGCGCGTTGGTTCTTCCGGTGAAGCCGTTTACGCGGCTTGTAAGGCAGGGCTGGTTGGGTTTTCCAAAACCATCGCGCGTGAACATGCGCGTCATGGCATTAGCGTGAATGTGGTCTGCCCCGGCGCCACGAACACCGCGCTTTTCGATGACTACAAAAAAGGTGCGGGCAATCCGGAAAAGCTGGAAGAAGCCTTCCGCCGCGCCACACCCATGGGCCGCATCGGCGAACCGGAAGACCTGCCCGGTGCCATTCTGTTTTTCGCGAGTGACGATGCCGCCTATGTCACCGGCCAGGTGCTGAGTGTCTCTGGCGGTCTGACCATGGCGGGCTGAGGGAAAGCATCATGACCTATTAGGATATTTTGTTTGAAGCGCGGGATGGTGAGCGCATAGGCCTTGTCAGTATTGTGGTGCCGCATGATCAATTGGATGCGGAGGTGGCGCGCGCTTTCGCACAGGGCTGAAAAGGCCGATCAAAGCCCCCAAAGCGCGGTGCTATCCGCCGGCGCCTGTTCGCGCCGTTCCGTCATGCCGTAATCGCGCAGCACAGCTGCCACGCGCAACCGATAGCCAGCAAAAATCCCATCCCGCCCCGCCACCTGAGAGGCGCGATGCCCCGCATGGCAGCGCCAACGCGTGACGGCACCCTCATCCTCCCACAGCGAAAGGCTGAGCAGCTTCGCGGGATTAGTCAGGCTGCGGAAACGCTCGACCGAAACGAAGCCGGGCATGCGTTGCAATTCCTCTCGCAGCGTCGCGGCATGGTCAAGATAATCATCCAGCCGGCCTTCTGCCGGTTCAACTTCAAAAATAATGGCGATCATGGGATTTGCCTGGGGTGGGTGATGGGTCTCGGATCATGCTAAACGAAACGCTTGGTCCTGAACATTCTTCGAAGGTTGCGCCATGAACCAGCCGGCTCCGCTTGCCTATAGCGATGCGAAAATCCGCTCCATCCTACAGCGGGTGAAGACAATCGCGCTGGTTGGGGCTTCTTCCAACTGGAATCGGCCCAGCTATTTCGTCATGAAATACCTGCAATCCAAAGGCTATCGCGTCATTCCCGTGAACCCTGGCACGGCAGGCCAAACGCTATTGGGTGAAACGATTTACGCCAAGCTTAGTGATATCCCGGACCAGGTGGATATGGTGGATGTGTTTCGCGCCGCGGATGCGCTGCCCGGTATTGCCGATGAAGCGATTGCGATTGGCGCGAAGGTGCTGTGGGCGCAGCTTGGCGTGCGCCATGATGGCGCGGCGGCCAAGGCGGAAGCTGCCGGGCTTGAAGTGATCATGGATCGCTGCCCGAAGATTGAATTCAGCCGTTTCGGTGGCGAATTGTCCTGGAGTGGTGTCAATTCCGGCCTGATCCGCAACCGAGCGCCGGAACCGCCTGCCGATCGCAAAACCCGCAATCGCCCGCTGCCACCCCGCAATCTGGATTACGGTTTTGCCACG
>JAPLOJ010000434.1 GCA_026400795.1 Alphaproteobacteria bacterium | reverse complement strand
TCCCTAACACTTTAATGCACAGCGATCAGGTGATGGGGTCGAAGCGCATGCGCTCACCCACCAGCCGCACCTGCATCGCTTTGCCAATCTGTGCTGCCGGAAAGCCTTCCCGCACGGCATAAAAGCCGGCGATGGAAACCAATTCCGGATCGAAATTCAGCGCGAAAACCCGCGCTTCCATGTTGCTGGCCCCACCCGCAATCGCGCGGCCACGCAAAGCGCCATAGACATGGATATTGCCATCCGCAATCACCTCAGCCCCCGCATTGACGGTGGAGGTGATGATCAGATCAGCGCCTTCCGCCCAAATGCGCTGGCCGGCGCGTACCGGCTGTTCCACCACCATGGTACTGCGCGCGGCAGTAGGCTTGCTGGTTGGCAATGGCGGCGGTGCCGGTGCGGCTTGCGCGGCCTCATTACCAGGAGGCAGGGCGGGGGCAGCGATATCCTCATCCGTTTCCTTGCCGCCTACGCTGCGCACCGGGGGTAGCCCGTAGGATATCGCGACGTTGCGCATTTCCGCCGTGCCGCCGGTGGTGCCGATCGGCATAATCTCAAGCTCACGCAGGCCCTGGATCAGGCCAGGGAAATCCACCTCATTTGGGGGAATCTGAATGTCACTGAGGCCAAGCACAATCGGCGCAAAGCGTAGAAAGCCAGGCGCGCGGCGGAACTGGTCGCCAATCGCCGGCACCACCACTTCCGGGCGATGATCCAGCAGGCGCAGCACAAGCAGATTGAAATTCGCCCCGCGCAGGCGAAAGGGTTCAATGCGGGTGGCGTTATCTGGCCTTGGCGCGGCGCTGGGCATGAAGCTCCTGGGGGTTCGTTCTCGATGCGCCTTCGAGTTATCCACAGCTTCTAGTGGGTGTCCTCGATGGCACACACAAGATATAGCGTCTTCTGATTGGCGGGCGAAGGGGTTGGATACTTCCTGCTGATCTAGCAGGGCCTTAGCGCGCGAAGTTCAGAAATGCGTCAAACCGCGACTCGGGGCGCGTCTTGCGGGGCTGACCGGAACGCCAAGCTCGGGCAGAATGCTCACCCTGAAGGAGCCCCGATGATGAAGCCCATCCGCCTTGCCGAACCCTTCCGCGCCGTTTTCTACGCGCCCTTTTATGTCGCCGAACTGCGCGGCTTTTACGCCAAGCACGGGGTCGCGGTAACGCGCGCCACTGCGGGTGACCCCAACCGCGCGGCTGAGACGCTGCTCGCGGATCAGGCCGATGTCGCCTGGTCTGGCCCCATGCGCGTGATCATGATGCGCGCCGCCGATCCCGCCTGCCCCTTGCGGTCCTTCTCAGCGGTGGTGATGCGCGATCCCTTCATGCTGCTCGGCCGCGGGGCGAATCCGGGCTTCAGCTTGCAGGATTTGCCGAAGCTCCGCTTCGGCAGCGTCAAGGAAGTGCCGACCCCCTGGTGGTGCTTGCAGGATGATCTGCGCCAGGCAGGCGTGGACCCTGACGCCATGGCGCGCGTGACCGACAAGACCATGGCGGAAAACGCGGATGCGGTGGCGAATGGCAGCTTGGATGTCGCGCAAATGTTCGAACCCTTTGCGACGCGGCTGGAAGCCAAGGGTGGCGCGGTGTGGCATCGCGCTTCCGATCGGGGGCCGAGCGCTTACACGGCGCTTTATGCAACGGAGGCGAATATCCAGCGCTTCAGTGCGGAGTTTGAAGCCATGACGCGCGCCTTGGCCGATGCGCTGGCTTATGTTTACGCGGCACCTGCGGCAGAGATCGCAGCAAGTGTCGCGCCGCTTTTCCCCGATGTGACTTTGGCCGAGCTGACCCATGGCCTGGCGCGTTATCAGGCGGCGCGGCTTTGGCCGGAAACGCCGCATTTCCCGGAAGCCGCCTTCACGCAGTTGCGGGGCGCCATGAAAAGCGCTGGCGTAATTGCGCGTGAGCCAAGCTTCGCCGAGTGTGTGGATGATACGATTGTGACGCGCGCCCTCGGCAAATAGAAACAGCAAATGACCAAGCAACGCGCGCGGCGCGCCGATTACGCCATGTTTGTGCCCATCGCCACACGCTGGATGGATAATGACGTCTATGGCCATATCAACAACGTCATCTATTATTCCTGGATAGATAGTGCAGTAGCGCGTTTCCTGACCTCCTCTGGCTTTTTGCATATCCCGACCGCGCCGGTGATTGGCCTGGTGGTGGAAACGCAATGCCGCTACTTGGCCCCCATCGCCTTTCCGGATGACATTACCTGCGGGCTCCGCTGCGGGCGTGCCGGCAATACATCCGTCCGTTATGAGGTCGGCATTTTCCGCAATGATGAAGATGAAGCGCATGTCTATGTGGATCGCGCCACGCAGAAAACGCCAACACCCTTGCCGGAAAATCTACGCGCCGCGCTGCAGCGCATCACCCTGAACCCTTCGTAATTGCAAGGAACACCTTATGTCTGTTGCCCCCCTCAAGCGTTTCGCCATTCTGGATGATTACCAAGGCGTAGCGCTTTCCCTCGGCCCCTGGGACAAGCTGCCCAAGGGCGTTGAGATCACCGTCTTTCGCGACACCATCACCGATCACGCGGCGTTGGTTGAAAGGTTGAAGCCTTTTGATGCCATCCTCGCGATGCGTGAAAGAACGCCCTTTCCGCGTGCTTTGATCGAAGCGCTGCCAAATCTGCGGCTGATCATCACAACCGGCGGGCGCAATCGTTCCATTGACGCCGCCGCCTGTGCTGAACGTGGCGTGGTGTTTTGCGGCACGGGCACTTCGGGCGATCCGACGGCGGATTTGACTTGGGGGCTTATCTTGTCCCTGGCGCGCGATATTCCGCGCCAGCAGGAAGCGCTGCGCGCCGGGCGCTGGCAGACGCATATTGGCCTGGGGCTGGAAGGCAAAACGCTTGGCGTGATTGGCCTTGGCAAGCTTGGTGGGCGCGTTGCGAAAATCGGCCAGGCCTTCGGCATGAAGGTGCTGGCCTGGTCCACCAACCTGACCGAAGAACGCGCTGCCGAAATTGGTGCCACGCGCGTGGACAAGGCAACTTTGCTGCGTGAAGCCGATGTGGTGACGTTGCATTTAATTCTGTCGGATCGGTCGCGCAATACCATCACCGCGCCCGATCTGGCGCTGATGAAGCCAAGCGCCTTCATCGTGAACACCAGCCGCGGCCCGCTGATTGAACAGGCGGCGCTGATTGCGGCATTGCAGGCAGGGCGCATTGCTGGCGCTGGGTTGGATGTGTTTGATATCGAACCCATGCCCACGGATCACCCGATCCTGACCACGCCAAATACCGTGCTGACGCCGCATCTTGGTTATGTCACGGAACAGAATTATCGCACCTATTACGAAGTGGCGGTGGCAGCGACCAATGCCTTCCTTGCCGGCGCCCCCATTGGAGTGATCAAGCCATGACAAGCCCCTATGTCACGCCCGAAGGCTGGGCCGGCTGGACCCAGGCCGCGCGCGATGCGGCTTATGACAACCTCAATGGCGTGGCCGATAGCGCGGCGCAGGTCGCCAATCGCAATACGCTGTCTGAGGCGTTTCGCGCCGCGCATGCCGGGCATCTTGATCTGCCCTTTGGTAGTGGCGCGCGGGAACAATGGGATCTCTACCCCGCCGCGCGTGCCGATGCGCCGTGCCTGGTTTTCATCCATGGCGGCTATTGGCAGCGCAATCGGCGCGAAGATTTCGCCATCATGGCCGAAGGCGCCTTGGCCGCTGGTTGGTCGGTTGGGATTTGCGGCTATACGCTGGCGCCCGAAGCATCCATGAGCAGGATTGTCGCTGAAATCCACGTCGCGCTGGATTGGCTCGGCGCGCATGGTGCCGCGCATGGTGTAGCGGGCAAGGTGGTTGCTTCCGGCTGGTCCGCAGGCGGGCATTTGGCGGCGCTGGCGGCGGAGCCTCCCTTGGTGGTGGGCGCGCTTGCCATGTCCGGCATTTATGAATTGGCGCCGATTGCCGAGACCAATTTGAACGACAAGCTGCATTTGACGCCCGCCGAAATCACGGCGCATTCGCCCATTCGCCGGCCTGTCGTGCAAAAGCCCATCGCGATTGCCTATGGCGCGCGGGAATTGCCGGAACTGCGCCGGCAAAGCCGTGTGTTCCATCGCCACCGGGCGGAGGCGCAGGCACCCGGCGCGCTGATCCCGGTGCCGGAAGCGGATCACTTCCGCGTGCTGGAAGCGCTCTGGCGCCGCGATGGGGTGTTGTTGCGCGCAGCGGCGGAGGTTTTGGCAGCGGCAGGGTAACCCGCCCCATCCCCAAACAAAAACGGCGCGGGAAGGCCCCGCGCCGTTTTGCATTTTAGCGTTTAGGCCAGCCTTAGGCCGACTTCGCCATGATCTCGTCCGCGATATTGCGCGGCACGGGATCGTAGTGGTGGAACTGCATGGAGAAGGAAGCGCGCCCCTTCGTCATGCCGCGCAGGTTTGAAATATAGCCGAACATTTCCTTCAGCGGCACATGCGCGCGCACGATAACGCTGGTGCCCGCCATGTCCTGGCTTTGGATCACACCGCGGCGGCGGTTCAAGTCGCCGACCACATCGCCCACGTGATCAGATGGCGTGGTCACTTCCACATCCATGATCGGTTCCAGGATCACCGGGCCGGCCTTCTTCATGCCTTCACGGAAGCAGGCCTTGGCGGCGATTTCGAAGGCGAGCGCGCTGGAATCGACATCGTGATACTTGCCATCCACCAGACTGTATTTGAAGTCCACGGTCGGGAAGCCGGCCAGCACGCCGGTATCGGCCTGCACCTTGATGCCCTTTTCAACGGCCGGGATATATTCGCGCGGCACGGAACCACCAACAACGCCGTTGTGGAATTCGATACCCTCGTTCCGTTCCTTCGGTTCGAAGATGATCTTCACTTCAGCGTATTGGCCCGAACCGCCCGATTGCTTCTTATGGGTATAGGTTTCGGTATGCGCCTTGGAGATGGTTTCACGATACGCCACCTGCGGCGCACCGATATTCGCATCCACACCATATTCGCGCTTCAGGCGGTCAATGATGATTTCCAGGTGCAATTCGCCCATGCCGGAAAGGATGGTCTGGCCGGTTTCCTGATCGGTGCGCAGGCGGAGTGAAGGGTCTTCCCCGGCCAGCTTCTGCAAGCCAAGGGTCATCTTCTCGACCCCTTCCTTGGTTTTTGGCTCGACCGAGATGTC
>JAPLOJ010000431.1 GCA_026400795.1 Alphaproteobacteria bacterium | reverse complement strand
TGGCGCCGTGAAAGCCCGCTGGTCAGCGCTATCCGCACCGCTTCTTTGCGAAATTCTTCCGTCCTGCCTGAGCTCATGGTTCGTCTCCTTTGCTTCACAATAGGTGATCAGAGGAGCGGCACAAAACCGGGACAGGTCCAGCAGAGGTCGAGCGGATTTTCGCGATTATCAAGGCGCAACCGGAATACTGATGGCGAGCAAGATACAGATTGGCGACCTTTCGGTTGAGGTTACCCAGAAGGACATCAAGAACCTTCACCTGAGCGTGCATCCACCATCGGGAAGGGTGACCATTGCCGCGCCGCGGCATCTGAGCGCCAGTGCGATCCGGGCATTTGCCATTGGGAAGCTGTCCTGGATCCGCCAACAGCAGCGCAAACTGCTGGCGCAGGAGCGGGAGATGCCGCGCGAATATCTGGAGCGCGAGAGCCATTATGTCTGGGGACGCCGGTGCTTGCTCCGACTGATTGAGCACGATGCGCCGCCATCCGTGGAATGGCGCCATCAAAGGCTTGTCCTGTCCGTGCGCCCTGGGACCGAGGCCAAGCGTCGCGCTGAGGTGATGGAGGCCTGGTACCGGGACCAGCTTCGCGTGAAGGCCGAACCCTTGGCGATCAAATGGCAGCGCCGGATGGGTGTGGAGGTGGAGCGCCTGTTTATCCAGCGGATGAAGACCAGATGGGGCAGCTGCAACCCAGCATCACGTTCCATCCGCCTGAACACAGATTTGGCAAAGAAGCCGCCGGAGTGTCTGGAATACATCCTGGTGCATGAACTGGTTCACCTTCTAGAGCCGACACATAATCAGCGCTTCGTGGCCCTGATGGATCAGTTTTTGCCGGGATGGGAAAATCGAAGGGATCAGCTTAATCGCTTGCCGGTGAGGCATGTGGAGTGGGGGTATTGAAGTGAATTCCGGTACTCTTTCTGTGAAAGTATTGGAACTCTGAAAATGTATCCCAACTTTAGTGAACCAAAAATTAAAATGGATTCTCCAAAACGAATTCTTTTAGACACAAACGTTTGTCGGTATGCAGTCGATGAGAAGCTGGCGGGAAGACTTGTCGCGGTCGCGCAGCGTGGGAAAGTTCATATTCAGATTGCCCCAGCGGTCATTTATGAAACTCTTCGGCAAAAAAGGACGTCACTAAGCGAGATCAAATCGTCTCGATAATGAATAACACGCATTTTACCCGTCTCATGCCGGAAGTTTACAGCAAAAGCATGGGGATTTTGAGTGAGATCAAGAGAGTTTCTCCAGATTTTCTCAGAAAAAATCCTGATTTGAATAAATTTGAGCGACTAAAAAACGACCGGTCTCATAAGCTGAGTGGATTTTGGCCAAGATGTAAATCCGACTTGCCTAGCAAGGCGCATTTTGTTTGTATCCATCCGCCGAAGCCGCCTATGCGCTACTAGGGGATGACAATCAGACCAACTCGGGCTTCGGAATGGTTGGCGGGCCCATCGTGGCAAGCGAGCGATGGAACCGGCGAACGTGTAGTAGCCGCTCGAAAACTGAAAGCTGCGTAGGTGTCGGCAATGGAGCGCGGGAGGGTCAGCTCCCCGCGCCAGCCTCCCTGCCGTCGACGGGGGGCGTCGAGACAGATTCCGAAGTGGCGACGTCACCGACATCTCTCACTACTGCATCGACAATGCGCGCTCCGATGCGTCGCGCCTCAAAGACGATCGTCACCGGGGATTTGCTCCATTCAGCCGTTTGAATCCGCGCGCGGTGCTGTTCCGATATAAACGCGTCCTGAAGAGAGGCCATTATGCGCTCACCAGAGACAACATCGGTCAATGCGACCCGGAACCCGTCGGGGGCTGTCGTATCAACACGATCTACACGGTAAACACCTCTGTGAGTAATTGTCTCCCCTTGTTGACGTCTCTGAGCCGTGATTTCACTAGCCACGAGTGTCGTCACGTTCGTCCCTTGAATTCTACCGCCGTTCTCCTCGCCTACCGCTCGAACTAGACGCTGTTTTGCCGGCTCTACGACCGCTTCGACATCCTCCAGTGCCGGTTGTCGGGTCAGAGCCTCCGTCATCAGTGCTAGCCTTTTCGTGTCGTGCTCCCGTGCCTCCTTTAGAGCTTCGATGTGCTGGCCGATCATCACTGCTTGGTCGTGCTTAGCGGCCTGCTCAAGCTCGGCCTTCCGTATTGTTGTGCGAGTTTCAAGCCACTTGTTGAATGACCATGCTCCCGCCAGGATGAGCGCTGTTGTCACGATCGTTATCGTGAGGCTTGTAGGTGTCATTTTTCCGATCAGATCCACGGCGATACGCTCAATGATCTGAGCAGTATCAGCATTGTATTTGTTGCTTCCGGGCCGCACCTGAACCCTTAACTCCAGGGACGATCGCTCTTCGCTAGTCAACCCGCGAAGGTCGGGGCTTCCTGTCGTCAATAGGGCTTGTGTCCGGTTGATGGCCTCCTGATAGGAAAGGAATGCCTCCATCATAGAAGATGTGATCGACCCGTCGACCGGCGTGTCGGGAAGATAAACATCGATGGTCGGCCAGTGCACGAAACGAATGAAGAACGTGCCCTGGTTCTCTGGCAGCCCATCACGCAGAGCCCGCTCGAGAAGAGCCCAGGCTTCCTCTTCATTCTGCACCGAAGGGTAGTAGATCTCTGACATGTGCGTCCTAAATAATTAAATCCCAAGTTGCGCAACACTGGCACCAGCGGCGCCGTTTGGGCAATCACGAATCCTTCCATCAGAAATTCGGGCCGTTACGTTTGTTACTGGCGCCCGCTCAACCGACCTGACTTGCTCCTGACCATTAATCCAGCTGTGACCTTGGCCGTCTGGTCATTTACGCCCTTTGGCGTGGGTTGATCAATCACTCGGCGCGCGGAACTTTCAACGCGTGTAGCGGGTCGTGCGATTGCGGTGTTCAGGTACAGGGCGAAGCCTGCGGGGGTCTGGTAGCCCAGGGCTGAATGGGGTCTTTCGGTATTGTAGTCAGTGACCCAGGCTGTGATCAGTTCGCGGGCGTGGGTCAGGTTGCGGAATAGGGTCTCGTTCAGAAACTCGTCGCGCAGCCTGCCGTTGAAGCTTTCCACAAAGCCGTTCTGCATCGGCTTTCCGGGGGCGATGTAGTGCCATTCGATCTTGTGCTCCGCGCACCACTTCAGGAACGCGTTCGAGGTCAGCTCCGTCCCGTTGTCGCTGACGATCATCCCAGGCCTGCCGCGGCGTTCGATCAAGGCCGTCAGTTCCCTGACAACACGCCGGCCCGAGATGTACGTGTCCGGGATTGCCGCAAGGCACTCCCGCGCGACGTCATCGACCACGTTCAGCACCCGAAACCGCCGTCCGCAGGCAAACTGGTCATGCACGAAGTCCAGTGACCAGCGCGCATTGGCCCGCGCCTCAATCAGGATCGGGGCCCTTGTGCCGATGGCCTTGCGGCGCGCCTTGCGTCTACGGACGGTTAACCATTCCTCGCGCCGCAAGAGCACGAGCAGCCGCCGGTAGCCGAACCTCCGCCGCCCATTGGCCAGATCCCGCAGCCGACGGCGCAGTGCTGTATCCGGCGCGCGCTGCGACTGGTATCTGAGAAGCCAAGTTCTGCGGCTTCACGCGGCCGCCATCACGCAGAAGCGAGGCGACGGGGAACTACCACCCAGCCTTGCAAGGGCGCGGGGGATATCAGGCGACCAAAAGGCCTTGTTCCGCCCATATGTAGGGGCGGCGTCGCGGCTCTATCGACGCGCTTTCGTGAAGGATGCGGAGGTGAATGATTCGCGAAGCGGCGACCTCAGTGTGGCAGACGCGGCCGGCGGCGGCCTTACGGCCCATAGGTGGAGGCTTCGAGGCGCTCGAAAGACGGATCGCTGAACAGTTTGACGGCCGCGCACTATAGGGTGCGCCGAGCGATCCTCGAGCCCGAAACGCATCGGCACCCCCTACCAAAGTGTTCGCTCTCTAAGTTCGGAGTTCGGGGATGTGGGCTTCTAACCCCTTCAAGTGCTGACCGCGCTGAAACCGGCCTAGTACCTAGGTTTTTCGGTTCAGGAGTAAAACGTCCAAGTCAGGAGGTTAAGAGATGAGTGGCTGCCGGGGGGCGATTTTCCGCCCCCAGTTCCATTCCCCCAGGCATCTATTTCGCCAACCCATACTGCGCCGCAGCATAACAAAACCCATTCAGATCAACGCTTTAAACCTTGTTGGAAAAATCGGCCAACCCTCAAGCTTTGGAGAGAATCCCCCGATTCGGAGAGAAAAAGCCGGACCATTCCGCCATCGCACCATCAAGGTTTCTAGCGAAAAGCCCGCAAATCCTCGGGAATTTCGAGGCCCACCCAGGGTTGAGAGCATGTTTGCGTAAGGGGAGGTGGCGTCCCGTACGGGATTCGAACCCGTGCTGCCAACGTGAAAGGCTGGTGTCCTAGGCCTCTAGACGAACGGGACAAGGCCGGAAGCCGCGCTCAATAGCCCCTGTTGCGCGCCGCGCCTAGCCCCCCGGGGTCATTTATCATCCTACCTTGCCAGAAAATGTGCTTGCGGCTTGTCTCACTAACCTCATCTAGCGCGGATTTATCATGCCTCAAGCTTCTTGCCGGCTTTACCTCATCACCCCTCAGCGGCTTGATCCCATTGCCTTTCGTGATTCTTTGGCCGCGGCCCTGGATGCCGGAGATGTCGCCTGTGTCCAATTGCGTCTGAAGGACGCGACAGAAGATGACATCGCGCGCGCTACGGATGTGCTCATGCCTGTCGCAACGGCGCGGGATGTTGCGTTCATTCTGAATGACAATGCGCCCCTTGCCGCAAAGCTTGGCTGCGATGGGGCGCATCTTGGGCAAGGTGATGGTAATCACGCGGCAGCACGGCGGCTGCTCGAAGGTCGGATTCTTGGCATTACCTGTCATGCTTCGCGCCATTTTGCGATGGAAGCTGGGGAATTGGGGGCGGATTATGTTGCCTTTGGCGCCTTTTTCCCAACCGAAAGTAAGGAAACCATCCACCGTGCCACCCCGGAAATCCTCGCCTGGTGGCATGAGATGTTCGAAATCCCATCGGTGGCTATCGGTGGCATTACTGATGCCAATTGTGCGCCCCTTGTGCAGGCGGGGGCGGATTTTCTGGCCGTTATTGGCGCTGTCTGGAACCATCCGGACGGGTCAGCTAGCGGTGTTCGGGCCATGAATGCGGCGATCGCGGCAGCCCAAATCGTGGCGTAAGTGTCTTGGCAATCCGGAACCCCTCAAGGCGGCCCATGGCGGGGGCACGCATGCGGCTTACCGCTGATGGTATCCACTTCAGGTATTGGGCGGATTTCCCTGAAAGGGCAGGGTTTTCGGATTGCCCGACCAGGAGAAGCCATGGCGGCAAGAGCACTTGCCTTTCGCAAAAAGAAAAATTACATCACTGTCATTATTCAGTTACTTTGGGCTTTGCGAATGCTCAGTGGACTGGAAGCCAAAAATAGGGAGACAGGGGATGATCGAACAACTCAAGGGCAAGTCCGACGGGGTTGAAATGGGCCTGCTGCTGGCCGGTATTGTGACCGTGCTTGTGGCCTATTTCCTGCCGGCGGTGACATTTTCCGGCCAGCGCGGCGCGGCGGTTTATGGGCTTTCCATCTTCAGCAAGCTCCCGATCATGAGCGCGCTTGCCTTCGCTGCCATGGCGGCGGCGCTGGCCACGCGGTTTATTCCTTCCATTGAAAAATATGCCGAACAAGCGGCAGTTATCGCCATTCTGCTGGTCCTGGCGCCGGCGCTGTTGGGCTTCATGATGGCGCTCGACCCCTGGACAGGCATCCGTCAAACCATGCTGAAAATGGCCAATGCCCGCACCGTCAAGGTGGATCCGAGCTTTGCCTATATCCCGCTTTTTGCCGGCGCCACGATGATGGGCTTTTCACTGCGCCGGCGTATGCGCCGCTCATCCCAGGCTTCCGTCGCGGCCTAAGGCTTAAGCATGATCTTCATGGCGTGAGACCTGCCAGGTCATCACGCCATGGATTGCCAAACGCTCTTCCTTTTGCAAAAGACCATCATCGCCACATCCGATGGCCCAACCCCAAGGCCATGATGGGGCCGTGAATGCGGGAAAGCATCAAGCGCTACCTGCGCCATATCTCCTGTAATGTTTTCGATGGTGCCGCTCGGAAGATGTGACCGAAACAAATGTCTAGGGCAGATGGAACGCGCGCATGCGTGCCATACACGCAGCAGGTAAGCGTGGTCCGGCATGGGAAGCGCCGAGGACGCCACGGGCATTTCGGAAAAACCTTGCAATCTCGTTCTGAGAACCCACTAAAAATTCAATATGGGTGCTGGTCAAGGCAATGCAAAAGGGGACACCCGATAGAAGAAAAGGGCGTTTTTCGCATACCCTATCCTCAGGCTTGCAATTTTGTATTTCGATAATGGGGCTTGTTTGTTGTATAAGAAAGCAAATGGCTCGCTTGACAAGCGGTCCCCCAAAATGATGAATGCTAGCAAAATATCTCCAGGGAGACCCCGCATGAAATGGCCTGCCATGGGCTATGCGCGCGCCAAAAGCCTTGCCGAGCTTTGGTCCGCCCTGGATGCGCATGGAAGCGCTGGCCAGATCATCGCTGGCGGCCAGACTCTTTTGGCGACGCTTGCGTTCCGTCTATCTGAACCAAGCACGCTGATAGACATTACCGGCATTCCCGAATTGCGCGGTATTTCGGTGCAGGGCGGGGCGCTTCGGCTTGGGGCGCTGACGCTGCATGCCGATCTCTGCTGTGATCCCCTGGTCAAGGCGCATGCGCCCTTACTGGCAGCGGCGGCACCGTTGATTGCACACCCAGCCATTCGTAATCGGGGCACTATTGGGGGCAGCCTTGCCTATGCTGATCCGGCTGCGGAATTGCCTGCCTGTGTTATCGCGCTGGACGCCACGGTGATCACGGTATCCGCCAAAGGAGAACGCCGCGTTCCGGCAGCGGCCTTTTTCACCGATCTGCTGCAGACCGCGCTTGAACCGCAAGAAATCATCGCCGCTGTGGAATTTCCGCTGACCAAGCGCCTTGGCGCGATCGAGGAAATCGCGCGGAGGTCCGGTGATTACGCCATGGCGGGGCTTGCAGCCACGCTGCATCTTGAAGCTGGCCGTGTGATCAAGCCGCGCCTTGTATATTTTGGCGTCGGCAAAATCCCCGTGCTGGCTGCCGCGGCGGCAAAGGCACTTGAAGGCCGCAGTTTAGACACAGCGAGCATCAGCGCGGTTCAGGCCGCCTTGGCCGAAGACCTTGATCCACCGCAGGACCTGCATGGTCCGCCTGAAATGAAGCGCCATTTGGCGCGCGTGCTGACAGAACGCGTTTTGCAAGGTTTCTTGCGCGAAAAGGTACAAGCGGCATGATCCCGATTTCGCTCACCGTGAATGGCGAGAAGGTGGTGCGCCATGTGGAACCGCGCCGCCATTTGATTGATTTCCTCCGCCTTGATCTTGGCCTGACGGGCTCGCATGCCGGCTGCGAACATGGCGTTTGCGGTGCCTGCACCTTGCGGGTCAATGGCAAGATCATGCGCGGCTGTCTGATCCTTGCTGCCTCGCTCGATGGAGCGGATGTTGTGACGATTGAAGGCATCTCCGAAAGTGGCGAGGTTTCAGATTTGCAGGCGGCTTTCGTGGCGCGCAACGCAGCGCAATGCGGCTTTTGCACGCCGGGCATGGTGATGACCGCGGCGGAATTGCTGGCCGAAGCCGGCACCCCGACACGGGGGGAAATCCGCGAATACCTCTCAGGGAATTACTGCCGTTGCACCGGCTATCAAGCCATAGTGGATGCAGTTGAAGACACCTTGCGCTCCAGGAGTGCAAAGCCATGAATGAGATCACGCCCGCTTCCATCGGTCTTTCGCGTGAGGATTTGCCCAATTCCTATATCGGGCGATCTGTGCCGCGCCCAAATGTGCCGAAGCTGGTGCAGGGCCGCGCGACCTATACGGATGATGTGACCCTACCGCGCATGCTGCATGCGGCCTTTCTGCGCAGCCCCCATGCGCATGCGAAATTCAGTGCCATTGATACGGCACGCGCCAAGGCGGTGCCAGGTGTGTTCCGCGTCTTTACCGGCCATGATCTCGCGAAAATCTGTGATCCCTGGGTGGCGACGCTTGACCATTTGAAGGGCATGAAATCCGCGCCGCAATATCCGCTGCCGCTCAACCACGCCACCTGGCAGGGTGAGCCGATTGTGGCTGTGGTTGCAGAAAGCCGCGCGGCGGCCGAAGATGGGGTGGCCGCGCTGGATATCGAATTCGAAGCTTTGGCTGCGCAGACCGATATGGAGACAGCACTCGCCGCCGGCACGGTCGTGATCCATCCGGAACTGGGTGATAATCTTGTCTTCACCCGCACGGCTGAAAGCGGCGATGTAGCCGCTGCCTTTGCGGCGGCGCATAAGGTGGTCGAGGCGCGTTTTGTCACCGGGCGTCATACCGGTGTTACGCTGGAACCGCGTTCCATCATTGCAGATTACAACCCGGCGGATGAAACACTCACCGTGTATCATTCCACCCAGGCGCCGCATATGATGCAGGGCGTCTTTGCTAAGCAGCTTCGCATGAAGGAAGGCGATGTCCGCGTGATTTGCAAGGATGTCGGCGGTAGCTTTGGCATCAAGGTGCATGTCTATCCTGATGAGGTCGCTGTGGCCGCCATGGCACGCATCATGGGCCGCCCGGTGAAATTCGTGGCCGACCGCTTCGAATCCTTCGTGAGCGACATCCATGCGCGCGATCATCGTATCAAGGGCCGCTTGGCGGTGGATACGGAAGGCCGCGTGCTGGCCTTTGACATTGATGATCTGACCGGGATCGGCCCCTATTCCGTCTATCCACGCACCAGCGCGATCGAGGGTAATCAGGTCGTCAATCTTTGCGGCGGGCCTTATGATTTCAAGAATTACCGCTGCACCACCACAGTTGTGCTACAAAATAAAACACCCACCTGCCAATACCGCGCCGTTGGTCACCCAATCGCCACAGCGGTAACGGAAGGGTTGATGGATTTGGCCGCTGAGGCGCTGGGCATGGACCCGGTGGAGCTACGTCGGCGCAACCTTATTCGTGATGATGCCTATCCCTATACCTCACCGCCGGGGATGCGTTTTGAGGGGCTGTCGCATCACGCTTCGCTGAACAAGTTGCTGGAAATGGTACCGTTGGACCGCATTCGCGCGGATCAGGCGGAAGCACGCCAGCGTGGCGTTTATCGCGGCATTGGCTTTGCGTCCTTCATTGAACTGACTAATCCCTCGCCCTTCATGTATGGCATCGGCGGCGCGCGCATTTCAGCGCAGGATGGCTGTACGGTGCGCATGGATCCTGATGGGTCCATTGTTGCTTCCTCTGGCGTCACCGAACAGGGCCAGGGTACTGAGGCCATTTTGGCGCAGATCGTGGCGCATGGCGTCGGCGTGCCGGTCAATCGCGTGAAGATCATCACGGGCGATACGCAAACAACTCCCTATGGCGGTGGTACCTGGGCGTGCCGAGGTGCTGGCATTGGCGGCGAAGCGGCGCTGCAATCTGCCATTGCGTTGAAACAGCAAATTCTGGAAGTGGCCGGTGCCATGCTGCAAGCGGCTCCAGAAACACTTGATATCGCCATGGGCGAAATCACGGATAAGGCCAGTGGCAAGCCGCGCATGACGCTATTTGAACTGGGGCGCATCGTCTATTTCCGCGGTGATACGCTGCCCAAGGATTTGCAGCGCGAATTGGTGCAGACACGCCACTTCATCACCAAGGAATACCCCTTTGCCTTTACCAATGGCATTCAGGCGAGCTGGGTAGAGGTGGACCCCGCCACCGGCATGGTGAAGCTGTTAGAACACTGGTGCGTTGAAGATTGCGGCCGCGTTGTGAATCCCATGCTGGTGGATGAACAGGTGCGCGGTGGCATTGTTCAGGGCATTGGTGGTGCGCTTTACGAACATTGCGTCTATGATGCGGAAGGGAATCTGCTGACCACGACGCTTGCGGATTATCTTGTGCCCATGTCGGCGGAAATGCCGGAAATCCATGTGGGGCATGTGGAAACGCCAACCCGCGAATCCTTGCTTGGTGCCAAGGGCGCTGGTGAGGCTGGCACTGCAGGCGCACCGGCGGCCATCATGAACGCCATCAATGATGCGCTGAAGCCCTTGAACGCCCGCGTGCATGAACAACCCTTCACGCCAGAACGCATCCTGCGCGCGCTTGGTACCATCGCCTAAAATTCATCAACAGCGTTCACAAAACGCCACAACAGGGAGAATTGGAATGACCACCCTTCGACGGAGCCTGATCCTGGGCGCTTCTGCGCTGCCCTTGTTTTCCATCCACAGCCGCGCGCAAACTGCGCTTAACATCACCATCGCTTCCAGCCATCCGGTCGCGAATTTCTGGGTTGCGATGATGAAGAATGTCTTCCAGCCGGAAGTGGATAAGCTGCTGCGCGATGGCGGCAATACCCACCGCATCAATTGGCGCGAAGCCTATGGTGGTACGCTGTATCGCTTCCAGGACACGATGGAGGCTGTGCGCGATAACATCACCGATATCGGCTATGTCGGCACGCTTTGGGAAGGCAGCACCATGCCGCTGCAAAACGTGACCTATTTCACGCCATTCGCGACAGGCGATCATGCCCTTGTTGCCAATACCTTCGAAGCAATGAATGAGAATGTGCCGGCCATTCGCCAGAATTGGAATGGCCTCAATATGGTGCCGCTGAGCTCCTATATCACAGATACCTATCACATCTGGTCGAACTTCCCGGTGCGCAGCCTGGATGATTTGCGTAATCGCAAAATCTCGGCACCTGGCACCAGCGCCAATTGGCTGACTGGTACGGGTGCGACGCCGGTGGATGGCGCGCTCACCACCTATTACACCGATATCCAGACTGGCGTTTCCGAAGGCGCGCTTTCCTTCTTTGTCGGTATTCTGCCGACGCGCGTGCATGAAGTGGCGCGCTACATCACCAAATGCGATGTGGGCGCGATGTATGTCGGTGGCATCGCGGCAAACAAGCAGCGCTTTGACCGTTGGCCGGAAGGCGTGCGCCGCGCCATGACGGATGCGGGCAAGGCCACCACGCAGGCGCATATTCGCGATGTGTCAGCGCGTATTGCCGCGGCTGAGACGGAAATGACCCGCCAGGGCGCCATCATCAGCACCCTGCCGGCGGCAGAGCGTGAGCGTTGGATCCGCGGCTTGCCGAATATCGCGCGTACTTGGGTGGATAGCTCTGGCCCCGCAGCGCGGGATGTGCTGAACGCCTATTTCGCGGCCATTCGTGCTGCAGGCCAGACGCCTGGGCGCAATTGGGATCGCGAAGTTTCGGCCTGATAAGAAAGGCGCACCAACTTGGCCGATGACATTGATATGGCGGCGCTTGATAGCGCCGCACCCGCGCAGAGCTCAGGCCCAATTCAGATGCTGCTTGATGGCTTGGCCGCCATTGGCACCATTTGGACCTTTGGGCTGATGCTGTTGATCTGTGCCGATGTCATCGGTCGATCCTTCCTGAATGCACCCATCACCGGCGTTGCGGAAATCGCTGCGCATTCGGTGGTGGGCATCGTCTTTTTGCAGATTGGCGCCACTATTTATCATCGCCGCATGACGCGTGCGGATTTTCTGATCCAGCGGGTGCTTAATTGGGCGCCACGTTTTGGGCGCGGGGTTGAAGCGCTGTTTTTCCTGATCGGCGCCCTGGTCATGTTCTTCATCGCGCAAGCCGCTTGGCCGGGCATGTGGAATTCCATCAACCTTCGCGAATTCTTTGGCGTTCAGGGGCTTTTCACCGTGCCGACCTGGCCGTTTCGTGGCCTGATTGTGCTGGGCGGGGTGGCGGGAGGCATCGCCTATCTGGCGGTGTTTGCGGCGGAACTGCGCGGGATGCTGACCCGCAATGGATGATACTTCTCTTGGCTTTGCGCTCATCGGACTGATGGTGACGCTGATCATCATTGGGCTGCCCATCGGCATTACGCTGATTTCAACCGGCGCCATTGGCGTTTGGCTGATCCGAGAGAACCCCGATCTTGCCTTTCGCTTTACAGCCCTGGCGACTTATTCCGGCATTCAGGATTATCTGTTTGCGACCATCCCGCTTTTTGTGCTGATGGGATTGCTGGTCAGTATTTCTGACGTCGGCAAGGACACATTCGATGTCGCGCAGAACCTGCTCCGACGCGTCAAAGGCGGCCTTGGCATCGCGACCGTTGGCGCCAATGCGGTGTTTGCCGCAGTAACGGGCGTTTCCATCGCCTCGGCCGCGGTCTTCACCAAAGTCGCGGTGCCTGAAATGGTGCGGCATGGCTATTCCATGCGCTTCGCCGCCGGCACGGTCGCAGGCAGCAGCATTCTTGGCATGCTGATACCGCCATCCCTATTGATGATCGTTTATGGCGTGCTGGCTGAAGTTTCGATCGGGTCCATGTTCATCGCCGGCGCCATTCCGGGCGTTATCATCGCAATCGGCTTTGCCGCCATGATCTGGTGCTATGCGAGCTTCGCGCCGCAGCGCATCATGAGCCAATCGTCATCCGCAGTAGTGGCTGACGAAAAACTGATGGGCCCGGCTGAAATGCTGGGCAAATCCCTGCCCATTTTTTTGCTTGTGGTGCTTATCCTGGGTGGGCTTTACACGGGCTTCTTCACGCCAACC
>JAPLOJ010000289.1:2469-8994 GCA_026400795.1 Alphaproteobacteria bacterium | reverse complement strand
GGGCTTTGCCAAGGCGGCTGAAATGTCGCTGACCGGTGATGCGCTTTCTGCCGATCAGGCGCTGGCTTATGGGTTGGTGTCTCAGGTGGTGCCGGATGCGGAATTGCTGGACGCAGCCCGCGCGCTGGCGCGGCGTATCGCCGCCAATCCGCCCCATGCCGTGCGCATGGCGCGGCGGCTGCTGCGGGAAGCCTGGAATAACCGGCTTGATTCCGTGCTTGAGATGTCTTCCGCCATGCAGGCGGTGGCGCATACCACGGAGGATCACAAGGAAGCGCTGGCGGCGATGCGCGAAAAGCGCAAGCCGACTTACAAGGGCGCCTGATCCTTGTTCGCGCCGGGGCTGCTTGCTGGGCGGCGCGCGCTGATCACCGGTGGCGGCACCGGCTTGGGGCGCGCCATTGCTCGGCGCTATCTGCAATTGGGTGCGCGCATCGCGATTTGTGGGCGGCGTCTGGCGGTTTTGGAAGAAACCGCCGCGGCGCTACGCGTGGAAATCCCCGGTGCTGATATCGCCGTGCATGGCTGCGATATTCGTGATGCGGCGGCGGTTGAGTCAATGCTTGATGCTGTCTTTGCCGAAGGCGCGCCCGATATCCTGGTGAATAATGCCGCAGCGAATTTCCTGGCGCAGACGCACCGGCTTTCCGCGCGCGCCTTGGATGCGGTGCTGGCAACCACACTGAATGGCGCGGCTTATTGCACCATGGGCGTTGGGCGGCGTTGGATTGATGCCGGGCAGCCTGGCGTGGTGCTGAGTATCCTGACGCTTTCCGCCTTGCAGGGGGCGGCTTTCACCGTGCCTTCCGCCATGGCCAAGGCCGGTGTTTTGGCGATGACGCAAAGCCTGGCGGTAGAATGGGGCCGGAATGGCATTCGGCTGGTGGCGATTGCGCCGGGTACTTTCCCGACCGAGGCCGCTGTGGCGCGGCTTCGCCCCGGTGGTTTGGATCATGGTGATGTGCCGTTGAACCGCGCCGGACGGCATGAGGAACTCACCGACCTCGCCGCCTATCTGGTTTCAGAAAATGCTGGCTACATCACAGGCGAATGCGTGGTGATTGATGGCGGGCGGCGCTATCTGGGCGGCGCGCGCGCGGGCGTGCGAGACATGTTGGCGTGGGATGATGCCGCCTGGGAAAAACAACGCGAAAAGACACCGAAGAAATGACCGAAGCCTTCACCGAAATTCTCTACTCAGTTGCGGATCGCGTCGCGACCATCACGCTCAATCGGCCAGAGCGTATGAATGCCTGGTCGAGCGTGATGGAAGCCGAAACCCGCGCTGCCTTTGCGCTGGCTGTCGCGGATGATGCGGTGCGCGCCATTGTGCTGACCGCAACCGGCAAAGGGTTTTGCGTTGGCGCCGATGTTTCCGCCATTGCCACGCGCGGCGCGGAACGCCCAACCTTTGCGGGGGTGACGCCGCCGCCTGGTGAGGCTCCCCCAACCGAGGATTTCGCGCGGCGCTATTCCTATATGCTCAATATCGGCAAGCCGGTGATCGCGGGCATTAATGGCGCAGTGGCGGGGGTTGGCCTTTGCCTGACGCTGTTTTGCGATATCCGTTTCATGGCGGCGGGGGCGAAGCTTTCAACGGCTTTTGCGCGGCGTGGTCTGGTCGCGGAACATGGCAGCGCCTGGATGCTGCCGCGCCTGATTGGGCCAATGAATGCGGCTGATCTTATGCTCTCTGGCCGCAGCATTACCGCGGAAGAAGCCGCTGGTATGGGCTTGGTGCGCGTGCTGCCGGCAGATGGTTTCCACACTGGCGTGCAGGCTTATGCGGCGGAGCTCGCGAATAACTGCTCGCCACGTTCCATGCGCGTGATCAAGCGGCAAATGATGCTGGCGCCATTCCAAAACCTGTCAGAGGCGGTGGAGCTGGCCGAGGTGGAACAGGACGCCACACGCGGCACGGAAGACCGACGCGAAGGCGTCGCTGCTTTCCTTGAAAAGCGTAAACCGAATTTTACGGGGCGCTAATCAGGAGTCTGTTGGTCTTTTCCATCGCGGCCACCAGTGCCTGAAATTCGCGCGCGAAGACCTCTCGCGCCGTACCATTCTGCGCCAGATCATCGCCAATCTCGCCAATGCTGCGCTTGCCATCAATGCGCGACAGGATCGCGCTTGCCAAACGCGGCAAGGGCACGGGCACGGTCAGCCCATCAAAGCTCACGCGCAGCACACCATCGCGCGGCAGGCCGGCGGCGAGCTTTGCGCCATCCAATTCCCGCAAGCACGGAATGGCGGCGGGATCATCCCAGGGCGCCGTGATGACCGGCGCATCGGCACGCACGCAATAGGCGATATGCACGCCCATATTGCCGGTGATCGCCTCGGCCAAGGCAGCGCGTTCTATTGCCCCCATCGCCTCAATACGCGGGCGCAGCTTAGGGTCGGAGAGATAGGAAAGCGGGTCGTAGCGCAGCGGTTCCACCAGGCACACAATCCGCAAACCCGCTGCGGTGATCAGTGCATTGAAGGCCGGCACGGTGAAAGCAACATCGCGCGGGTTCAAAAGCAAATCATAAAGCCCAGCATCGCCGCCCTTTTCATGATCCGTGATCCAGGGATTGCGGCGGAGCCAGGCGGTTTCCGGCATTTGCCGCCAAAGGCGCTTTGCCACCTCCACCCGCGCTGCCGGCGCTTCATCGGGCGGCGCCAAAAGCCTCAGCGCATCCTGCGCCATATAGACACCCGTGCGCCCATGCGGCGCATAGACCATCAGCCCCAAGCCACCCCCTGGCGCCAGGGCTGAAACCAGCGCCTTCAAGCCTTCCAAAGGATCAGGCAAGTGATGCAGCACGCCGCAGCAATCAATGTAATCAAATGGCCCAAGCCCACTGCCCGATAGATCAAGGAGCGAGCCTTCCTGGAAAACGACATTGCCGAGCTTGCGCGCCGTAACCCGCGCTTCCGCTAAGCGCCGCGCGGCGGCTGAGCGATCAAGCCAGGTGACATCCCCCGCGCGCCCGGCATGCGCCATTTGCTGCGCCAGCATCACAGTGGCATCGCCGCCGAAAATCCAATGATCCACTTCGCGCAAATGGCTCGGGCTGCCGATGATCAGGCGCTTGGCCTCATCCCGCGGGTCCCGCTGCGGATAGGGATAGGCATCATATTGCGCGGCAAGCGCGGCATCGGCGGCGTCTTTCATGACCCCTATCTACCAAGCCTGCGAAAAGCCGAAACCCTGGGCCGGGCGGTTGCCCCGCCCGCCCGCGCTGCGTATCTAAGGGCGTATGCCCTTCCTGATTCGCCTTTTGCCGCTTTGCTTGGCCTTGGTTGCCCTGCCCGCCTTGGCGCAGCAGCGCCCTAGCACGCCTGCCCAGCAGCCCGGGCCGCGCCAGCTTGGCACCTTCCGGGATTGGACGGCGGCGACCCATCAGGAAAACGGCCAGAAAATTTGCTATGCCTTCACCCGCGCCAGCAAGTCCGAACCGGCGCGCCAGGGCGTGGTGCTGACGGTGACGCATCGCCCGGGCGGGCGCGATTCTGTGGCGATTTCAGCTGGTTATGCCTATCCGCGCAATGCGGAGGTGACGTTTTCCGTCGGCCCAACAACCCTGCCCTTCTACACTGGCGGCAATTCCGCCTTTGCCCGCGATGGCGCTGCAGTGGTGACGGCGATGCGCGGCGGCAATCGTGCATCATCACGCGGCCCCGGCGCGGGCGGGCGCGGCGCGGCGAATGACCAATTCAGCCTGGCTGGGTTTTCTGCGGCCCATGACGCGATGTCGCGTGAATGCCCGGCGCGGAAATGAACAGTGCTGTCCTTGATCTGAACGAAGCGGAACGCGCGCGGATTCTGGCGAAAGCGGCGGCCTTTGCCCCGCCCCCCGCGACGCTACCCGATGGCAGGCGCGACCTGGTTGGCCTTTCGCGCGAAGAATTGGCCGCGGAAATGCTGGCACTCGGCGAAAAGCCCTTTCGCGCAAAACAGCTTTGGCATTGGCTTTATCATCAGGGTGAGACCGATTTCGCCCGCATGAATACTATCGCCAAGCCCATGCAGATGAAGCTTGCGGAACGCTTCGTGGTGGGCCGCCCGGAAGTGGCAACGCAACAGGATAGCGCGGATGGCACCCGCAAATGGCTGTTTCGTTTTCGTGATCAGCAGCAGGTGGAAACGGTTTATATTCCCTCCGCCGATGAGGATCGCGGCGCGGTCTGCATCTCAACCCAGGTTGGCTGCACGCTGTCCTGCCGCTTTTGCCACACCGGCACGCAGGCTTTGGTGCGCAATCTGGGCGCGGCGGAAATCGTCGGCCAATTCATCGCAGCGCGCGATTCCTATGGCGAATGGCCGAGCCCCAAGGACGGCACGCCGCGCCATCTTTCCAATATCGTCGTCATGGGCATGGGTGAGCCGCTTTATAATTATGAGAATGTTGCCAAGGCGCTGAAGATTGTGATGGATCATGAAGGCATTGGGCTTTCGCGCCGGCGCATCACGCTTTCCACATCTGGTGTTGTGCCGATGATGGATCGGTGTGGGGTGGAGCTAGGCGTAGGCTTGGCAGTTTCCTTGCATGCGGTCACGGATGAATTGCGTGATGAGATTGTGCCGCTCAATCGCAAATACCCAATCGCGGATCTACTGGCCGCCTGCCGGCGCTATCCCGGTGCTTCCAATGCGCGGCGCATTACTTTCGAATATGTCATGCTGCGCGGCGTGAATGACAGTGAGGCAGAGGCGCGGGAATTGGTACGCTTGATCAGCGGCATGCCCGCGAAGGTGAATTTGATTCCCTTCAACCCCTGGCCTGGCAGCCCGTACAAAACCAGCACATCGGAAGCCATTCATCGCTTCGCCGATATTCTGAATGATGCAGGCTATGCCAGCCCAATTCGCCGCCCGCGTGGGCGTGATATTCTGGCCGCTTGCGGGCAGTTGAAGACGGAAAGTGAAAGAAAGCGGAAGGTGGCGGAATAAAGCCCCTCATGTCCTCTGCGTGGCGCTTTGCCCGCAACTCGGCTCAGTGGCCCTTGCGGGGCGGGATGGACGGGAAAGTGGGATGGGGCCATGGAACTGCCCAGGATCGTGCATCGCCTGGGCGTAATTTCATCATTTTCGGGCTGGCGGCACCCCGAAAGCTGTATTTCTGAGCAGTTGCTCCCTTGTAATCTTTACCTGGCCGCGCATTTTGGCCGGACTAGCCGACGCTTTGGTCGGTGCTGGGAAACGAGGGAGACACGAATGAAATTCAAAATGCTCGCCGCCGCCGCGGCGGCTTTCATGGCGTTTGGCGTGGGTGAAGCCCTCGCCGGGCGCGACCTGGATCAGATTCGCCAGCGCGGCACGCTCCGCTGCGGCGTGCAGGGTCCGTCCAACCCAGGCTTTGGGGTGCCGGATAGCCAGGGCCGCTGGGGTGGCTTCAATGTTGAAGTCTGCCGCGCCATCGCGATCACCATCTTGAATGACGCGACCAAGGTGGAATTCGTCCCCGTCACCACGCAAAGCCGCTTCCCGGCGCTTTCCGCGGGCGAAGTGGATGTGCTGTCCAACAACACGACCTGGACGCTGACGCGCGACACGAACGTGAACCGCTTTAACTTCCCGGCCATCACCTTCTATGACGGTCAGGCCATCATGGTGCCGCGCCGCCTGAATGTGACCAGCGCGCGCCAATTGAACGGCGCCACGGTTTGCGTGCAGCCGGGCACCACCACGGAACTCAATATCGCGGATTTCTTCCGCGCCAATAATCTGCGCTTCACCCCGGTGGTGATCGCGGATCTGGACGAAATTCGCCGCGCCTATGATAGCGGCCGCTGCGATGTTTTCACCAATGACTTCGCGGCCCTTGCCGCCCAGCGCACCCTGCTGACGCGCCCGGCCGAGCACGTGATCCTGCCCGAGCGTCTGTCCAAGGAACCGCTCGGCGTCACCATCCGCCAGGGTGATGAGGAACTGTCCAATATCGTTGCCTGGACCACCTTTGCGCTGATTGATGCCGAAGAAATGGGCATCACCCAGGCCAATGTGGAACAGATCGCCACCACCGCCACCAACCCGGTGATCCGTCGTCTGCTGGGCGTTGAAGGCAATATGGGTGAGAGCGTCGGTGCCGCGCGTGCTGATTATGTCCGCACTATCATCCGCACCTTCGGCAATTACGGCGAAATTTTCGAGCGTCACCTCGGCACCAATACGCCGCTGGGCCTCGAGCGTGGGATGAACAATATCTGGACCCGTGGCGGCCTGCTTTATGCGCCGCCGGCGCGCTGATTTTCAGGCGTGACATAACGCCGCGCGCTGTCATGGCGCGCGGCCATTTTGCGGGGTGGCGGGCGATGCACATGGCCGCTGCTCTTTCTTGCTTTATGTCGCCCATGGAATCCGCTGCATGAGTTCTTCCACCACCACACCACCTTCGCGCGGGTTCATCCCATCGGCAGGGGCGCGCCGGGGGATTCTGATCCAGGCGGGGCTGCTTTTTGCGGTGGTCTTCCTCGGCTGGTGGTTCTGGTCCAATGCGCAGGCGAATATGGCCGCGCGCGGCGTGCAATTCGGCTTTG
>JAPLOJ010000289.1:0-2412 GCA_026400795.1 Alphaproteobacteria bacterium | reverse complement strand
GATTGGTGAACATCTGATCCCCTATGCGCCAGCCGATACCTATCGCCGGGCGCTGACGGTTGGGCTGTTGAATACGCTGCGTGTCGCCATTGTTGGCATCGCATTATGCACTGTGTTTGGCATTCTGCTGGGCCTTGCGCGGCTTTCTTCCAATCCGCTGCTGCGCGGCCTGGTGGGTGGCTATATTGAGGTCATTCGCAATACGCCGCTCGTGCTCCAGCTTGTGTTTTGGCATGCGGTGTTGTTGCAGCTTCCCTCCGTACGCCAGGCGCTCAATCCGCTGCCGGGCGTGTTTCTGTCCCAACGCGGGATGAAGATCCCAGGGTTGATGGCCGATACTGCGTTGCTGGTCTTTCTGCTGGCTGCGCTGATTGGCGCCATTGGCTGGTGGCTCCTGCAGAGGCGCGAACGCGCGCGCCAGATTGCGACTGGCGATCGGCGCTCGACCCTGCTGCCGGGCCTTGCCATGTTGCTCGGCCTGCCTGGCTTGGCGCTGGCATTTGGTTTTGTGCCGATTGTGGAATGGCCGGAATTGGCCGGCTTCAATTTCGAAGGCGGGCTTGCGCTATCGCCGGAATTCTTCGCGTTGCTGATTGGGCTTGTGGTCTATACCTCGGCCTTCATTGCCGAGATTGTGCGTTCAGGCATTCAAAGCGTCCATAAGGGGCAATGGGAAGCGGCGCGCGCCTTGGGCCTGGCGCCGGGGCGCGTTATGCGCCTTGTCATCCTGCCCCAGGCGCTGCGCGTCATCATTCCGCCGCTGACTTCGCAATATCTGAACCTGACGAAGAATTCCTCGCTGGCCATCGTCATCGGCTATCCGGATTTGGTGAGTATCGCCAATACCTCAATCAATCAGACGGGTCAGGCGATTGAGGTGATTTCGATTTTCATGGCGGTGTATCTCATCATCAGCCTGATCACCTCGGCATTGATGAATTGGTACAACGCCAAAGTCGCCCTGTTGAAGGAGCGTTGATCCGATGCAGGCGATAACCACCACAGCGCAAGCCGCGCCACGCGGGCCAAGCTTTCCGGAACGGGTTCAGGCTTTCCTGAAGGCCTGCTTTGCCGGGCCGCTCAATACGTTGATTACGCTGGCCTGCTTGGCCGTGCTTTATTTCGCGGTACCGCCCTTCTGGTCCTGGGCAGTGACCAATGCGACCTGGGATGGCAATGCGCAGGCGTGTCGGGCGGCCGGGGGGGCCTGCTGGGCCTTTGTGCGGGAGAAATTCTGGTTTTCCATCTTTGGCCTTTACCCGTTTGAGGAACGCTGGCGCCCTGCGACCATGATCGTGATCCTGGTTGCCATGGTGCTGCTTTCCACCATCAGGCGCTTCTGGGGGCGATGGCTTTTGCTGGGCTGGGCGATTGCCGCGCCCACCATGTGGCTGCTGATGCAGGGCGGCGTATTCGGGCTGCCCTTCGTGCAGACGCGTCAATGGGGCGGGCTTGCCATCACCGGCATCATCGCGGTCTATGGCGTGGCGCTTGGTTATCCGTTGGCAATCCTATTGGCACTTGGCCGGCGCAGCGAATTGAAGCTGGTGCGCTGGTTTTCCACCGCCGTCATTGAATGCGTGCGCGGCGTGCCGCTGATTTCGCTGCTATTCATGGCGGCGATCATGCTGCCGCTATTCATGCCGCAAGGTGTGACCATTGATCGGCTGATGCGCGTGCTGGTGGCCTATACGCTGTTCACCGCGGCTTACATGGCAGAAGTTGTGCGCGGCGGGCTGCAAGCCATGCCGCGCGGGCAATATGAAGCGGCTGATGCGATTGGGCTGAGTTTCTGGCAGAAGATGCGGCTGATTATCCTGCCGCAGGCGCTGACCATCACCATTCCCTCTCAGGTCAATACCTTCATTGGCCTGTTCAAGGATACGACCTTGGTGGTGGTGATTGGCGTGTTTGATTTCTTCACCACGCTACGCGCCGCGCTTGGTGATCCGAATTGGCTCGGCTTCCCGACCGAGGCCTATCTTTTCGCGGCCTTCGTCTATTTCGTGCTGTGCTTCGCCATGAGCCGTTATTCGCAATCGCTGGAGAAATCGCTGAGGCCAGAGTCGCGGTAAGGTGCGTGCAAAGGGGCTCGCCTCAATTCTCCAATTCGCTGTCCCAGTACAAATAATCCCGCCAGCTTTCGTGCAAATGATTCGGCGGGAAGGACCGGCCATTTTCCTGCAATTCCCAGCTTGTCGGCTGGCGCGGCGCCTGGCGCGGGATCATCTGGCATTCGCGCGGCAGGCGACTGCCCTTGCGCAAATTGCATGGCCCGCAGGCGGTGACCACATTATCCCAGGAAGTGCGCCCGCCACGTGAACGCGGAATCACATGGTCAAACGTCAAATCCGGCGTGGGATAGGGCTCACCGCAATATTGGCACGCGCAGTGATCGCGCAAAAACACATT
>JAPLOJ010000244.1 GCA_026400795.1 Alphaproteobacteria bacterium | reverse complement strand
GGCTTTGCGCGACCGCCATGGCGCCGATAGAACCCGATGCGCCGGTACGGTTTTCGATGATGAAGGATTGGCCGAGATGTTCCGCCACTTTCGGCTGAATGATGCGCGCAATGGTATCGGCAACACCGCCAGCACTATAAGGCACAATCATGCGCACGGGCCGATCGGGATAGCTGCCCTGAGCCCAAGCCTGCCGCGCCAGCAAAGGCGCGGCCAAACCCAAGCCTGCAAGCCCGCGCCGCGTGATCCGCGCCATGTTATCCCTCCCCAGCTTGACCGCGCATCTTTGGCGCGGCGTGATAGGGATAGACGGTGCGGCGCCAGTGGTGCCGCCGTCAAGCATTAGGGGAATGAAAATGCCGGCGACGCTGTTTGACAAGATTTGGGACCCGCATGTGATCGCGGATCTTGGTTCCGGCTGGTCACTGCTGCATTGCGACCGCGTGCTGCTGCATGACCTTTCGGGCGGGCGCGCGCTGCGTGAAGTGGGGGAAGCGGGCTACGCCGTGCCGCATCCTGAACTTGCCTTTGCAACGCCGGATCATGCGGTGGCGACATCGCCGGGGCGCACTTCCGAAAGCTTCCCGAAAGGTGGTGAGCTGATCGCAGGATTGCGCAAGCGCGCGGCAGAAACCGGCGTCCGGCTTTTTGATCTTGGCCAGGATGGCAATGGCATTGTGCATGTGATGGGGCCGGAGCTTGGCATTGTGCTGCCCGGAACCACCGTGGTGTGCGGCGATAGCCATACCTGCACCAATGGCGGGCTTGGCGCCTTGGCCTTTGGCATTGGCGCATCCGAATTGCGCCATGTGCTCGCCACACAAACCCTGCCGCAGAAAAAACCAAAGCGCATGCGCATTCGCTTTGAAGGCGCGGCGCCGGCAGGTGTCACGCCGAAGGACATGATCCTGCATGCCATTGGCCGTTTCGGCACCGCTGCTGGCACAGGTTACGCGGTGGAATATGCGGGTTCCGCGGTGCGTGCCCTTTCCGTGGAAGGGCGGCTGACGCTGTGCAATCTTTCCATCGAAATGGGCGCCAAGAGGGGCATGGTAGCCCCCGATGATGTGACTTACGAATGGCTCGCCGGCCGGCGCTTTGCGCCCAAGGGCGCGGCATGGGATGCGGCGCTTGCGCACTGGCGCAGCCTGCCAAGTGATGCCGATGCGGTCTTCGATTCCGATCTGATGATTTCCATGACGGATATCGCCCCGCAAATCACCTGGGGCACCAGCCCGGAACAGGTGCTGCCCGTCACCGGCCACGTGCCGGACCCTGCCTCAACGCCAGACCCGATCCGCCGTGCCGCTTATGAAGCGGCCTTGGCCTATATGGGCCTGACACCCGGCCAGCCGATTGCGGGCACGAAGATTGATTGGGTCTTCATCGGTTCCTGCACCAATTCACGCATCGAGGATTTGCGCGCTGCTGCCGCCGTGCTGCGCGGGCGGAAAGTGGCACCGCATGTCACGGCCTGGGTTGTGCCTGGTTCTGAACGCGTGAAGCGCGAAGCCGAAGCCGAAGGGCTGGATGCTGCCTTCACCGCCGCAGGCTTTGAATGGCGAGAACCTGGTTGCGCGTTATGTGTCGCCGCGAATGGAGAAGCCGTGCCGCCTGGTGCGCGCTGCGTTTCCACCTCAAACCGGAATTTCGTCGGTCGGCAGGGGCCGGGGGCGCGGACGCATTTGGCATCTCCGGCCATGGCTGCGGCAGCGGCGCTCGCGGGTGCCATCGCCGATGTGCGGCAATTCGCGGCGTAAAGGGGCGCAGAGATCATGGAAAAATTCACCAAACTCGCTGGCCCTGCCGCGCCCCTGATGCGCGCCAATGTGGATACGGATTTGATCATTCGCATCCAGCGCCTGGTTGGTACCGGGCGCACCGGGCTTGGGCCTTATGCTTTCGAGAATCTGCGCTTTTTGCCGGATGGCTCGGAAAATCCGGATTTCGTGTTGAACAAGGCGCCTTATCGCGAAGCGCCCATTCTGCTGGCAGACGCCAATTTCGGCTGTGGATCATCGCGGGAAGGCGCGGTTTGGGCGCTGATGGGGGCGGGCATTCGCTGTGTTATCGCACCAAGCTTCGGCGATATTTTCCACAATAACTGCTTCCAGAACGGCCTGCTGCCGATTGCCCTGCCCGAGGAAGTGGTGAAGCAAATCGCCGCCGAAACCGAAGCAAGCCAAGGTGCGCGCCATACGGCGATTGATCTGGTGCGCCAGGTGGTGATTACGCCGGAAGGTGCCGAAATTCCCTTCAGCATTGATGCGCGCAAGCGTGACGCAATGCTGGAAGGGCTGGATGATATCGCGCTGACGATGCGCCTGAAAGACCAGATTGAAGCTTGGCAAAAGGCGGATCACGCCAAGCGCGGTTGGGTCTGGGATAGTGTGAAACTGTAAGAAGTATGGGCGGGTGATGAGCCCGCCCTTTGTCGCTTCAGCCCTGCGGCACCATGCGCTGGGCGGTTTCTTGCAATTCCTTGGCCTTCTTCACCGCGCGATCAATTTCAGTCGCGGTGCGGTCCAAAGCATCACGATAGGCCATCATCCCATCCTGCATGCCGCCAACCTTGGACTTCAATTCACCCATGGCAGAGCGGAAATCGGAGGTGGCGCGCGCCTGGGCGCGCAGCGCCTCATCCAGCTTATGCAGCGCAATGCGCAGGCGATCCTGAGGGCGCTGCGGGAAGGCAAAAACCTGCGCCGCCTTGGGTTCTTCGGTGAGGGTGATGGTGGATGCGCTCATCGCTCCGGTCTCCGCTTGGTTAACCGAAGGCTAATGCGGGTTAAGAAAAAT
>JAPLOJ010000348.1 GCA_026400795.1 Alphaproteobacteria bacterium | reverse complement strand
TCGGCCTGCATATTGATGACGCGTCGGCCACCGCCGCCAACAGCGGCACCCGTTGCCAAGGGCATGCCGCAGCCAATGGCACCACCCGTGATCTGCAACCAATCATGCGGCGGCGCGTTATGGGTTTCGGGGAAGAAGCCGCGACCATAAGAAACGCTCTCATCCGCAATGATCGCCCCTTCCGGCATCAGCGCACCCAACACGCGCGCAAGCCCTTCCGGCGAGGGTGCGCCGCGCGCCACTTCCGGGCGCGGGCCGCGATCAGGAATGGCGATGGCGGGCGCGTTCAATTCTGCCGCCAGCGCGGCCAAAGCCACTTCGGCATTCTGTTCATAGCGCGTCAGCACATGCACTTCGGCATTGGGCGGGTAATGCAGCGAAGGCTTGCCCGGATAGCCAAAGAAGCCGACCGGCGCCTTGGCATTCACCAGGATCAGATGCTCCACCCATTTCAGCGCATCAATCGCCTGGTCCACGTAATAGGGCACGCGTTCGAGGGCGATGCGCCCGCGCCCACGCTGGGTGCGGCCGTTTGAGCCCTCGGCCAGCAGCCGCGCGCCGGTTGCCTCAGCGATGCGATAGGCGTGAAGCTGCGCGCCTTCGCGGAGACTCGGGCCGCCGAGCAGGATCAGCACATTCTTCTTCTCACGCAGGATGCGCGCGGCGTTGCGGATGGCATGCGGGTCGGCCTCAGGCACCGATGGCACCGGCAGGGCTGCCGCCACCACGCCGCCATCATTCCGGGCGGTATCGGCGGGCAGGATCAGGGTCGCGATCTGGCCCGGGGAGGTGCGCGCCGCTTGCACCGCAACAGCCGCATCCGCGCCCACCTTGGTTGAATCGGTCGAAGTGCGCACCCAGGCGGAAACGCCGCGGGCGAAGCCTTCCGTATCGGCGGTCAGCGGCGCGTCATAGGGGCGGTGATAGGTGGCGTGATCGCCCGTGATATTCACAATGCCAGACCGTGCCCGACGCGCATTATGCAGATTGGCCAAGCCATTAGCGAGGCCTGGACCGCAATGCAGCAAGGTGCAGGCGGGCTTTTCCGCCATGCGCCAATAGCCATCCGCCATCCCGGTTACGACATTTTCCTGCAAGCCCAGCACGCAGCGCATGCCTGGGATCCGGTCCAAGGCTGCCACGAAATGCATCTCACTCGTGCCCGGATTGGAGAAACACACATCCACCCCACTACCTATGAGTGTATGGACCAGGCTTTCTGCACCATTCATTGCCGACTCTCCACTTGGCGTTATGGGGCGCAGCCTGCGCCGAGGGGCGGCTTCGGGCAAGATGGGCACTTGCCATGCGGTAATTTCGCCGTAATTAGACGCCACAAACGATAATGCGGCAGTCAAACGCCGCCTGTCTGGGGGAGCTTGGGGTAAATGCCTCGTTTGGCCGTTGCCTTTTTCGCATCGGGCTTTGCAGCGCTGCTGTGCCAGATTGTCTGGCAGCGGATGCTGGGCATTTTCGCCGGCTCTGACACAATTTCTGCCGCGCTGGTGGTTGGCGCTTTTCTCGCCGGGCTTGGCATTGGTTCGATCATTGGCGCCAAGATCGCTGACCGCATCACGCCGGCGCGCGCGCTGATTGGCTTTGCCATTGCTGAAATCGGTGTTGGCATCTTTGCCCTGCTGTCCAAAGCATTCTTGTATGATTGGCTGGCGATGGATCTGGCCGGGGTGGTGGATGACCCGGCGATGATCTTCGCGCTCTGCTTCGCCGGGCTTGTGCTGCCGACCACGTTGATGGGGGCGTCGCTGCCGCTTTTGGCGCGTGCTGTCTCGACCGCGCTTGACACAGTAGCAGAGCGGATTGGCTTGCTCTACGGGCTGAATACCTTCGGTGCGGGGCTTGGCGCACTGCTCGGCGGTTGGTTTCTGGTTGGCAATCTTGGCTTTGTCGGCGCGCTTTGGCTGGCGGCAGGCTTGGAGATTTTCGCGGCGGTGGTCGCACTATCCCTGCTGCCGCAACTGCGTGGCCTGCCTTTGCCCGCGCCGAGCGCTGCCGCCAAGGCAGGCGATGCACCTTTCGGCAGCCTGCCGCTATGGTGCTTTCTAGTTTTCCTGTCTGGCTATGTGATTGTGGCGCTGGAGATTCTCTGGGTCCGCATCATGGGCCAGGTTGGGCAATACCACGCCTATCTTTTCCCGACCGTGCTTGGGATTTTCCTGCTGGCCGATGGGCTTGGCATGGCGGTGGCGGCACGCATGGTGCGGCACCTGAAAGACCCTCGCCCGGCCTTTTTCATCACTCAGGGTGCGGGCTTTGTCTTGGCGGTGGTTTTGCTGGCGGCACTTTGGCTCGCCATGCCGCTTTGGCCCATTGCCGATCTGATGGCGGTTGATCATTCGCGCCTGCATGGCGGGGCGCTGGCGATGATGATCTTCCTGGCCGTGGTGGTGGTGGGGCCGCCTTCCTTCCTGATCGGTATGACCTTCGCCTTTGTGCAGCGGGCAGTGCAGCAGGATTTGGCGAGTGTCGGCACGCGGGTTGGTTGGGTGCAATTGGCCAATATCGCCGGCAATGCGGCGGGGTCCATTTTCACCGGGCTGATTACGCTGCATTTCCTGGGCACGGCCGGCACGCTCAAGCTGCTGGCCGCGCTTTCACTTTTGCTGCTGCTGGGTTGGCTTTGGCATGGCGGCTGGCGGCGTCCGGTAGAAGCCGGGTTGGCTCTGGCCTCTGCCCTCGCGCTTTTGTTCATGCCGGGCAATGCTGTGCTTTGGTCACGCATGCATGCGGAAGGGCCAGGCCATATGGTCGCCTGGGCAGAAGATCGCTCGGGCATTGCGTTTTTCCGGGATAGCAAAGCTTCGGATGGTGTGGCGGAAGGTCCCTTCTTCATCCAGGGCTTCAGCCAGGGGCGCATTCCCTTCCTGTCGATCCATCAATTCCTGGGCGCGGTTGGGCCGCTGATGCACCCCAATCCGAAAAATGTCCTGGTGATTGGGGTGGGGAGTGGCGGCACGCCCTGGGCGGCGGGCATTCGCCCGGAAAGCCAGATTCGCGCCATTGAATTGGTGGCACCGGTCCTGACGGCGCTTGAGGAAATCGGCCGGCATTACCCGGATGGCCCCATCGCGCGCATGTTCAAGGACCCGCGCTGGGATATGGAGTATGGCGACGGCCGACGGACGCTGGCGAAGGAAGCAACACTTTACGACATTATTGAAGCCGATGCGATTTTGCCGCAGGGGTCGCATTCTGGCCTGCTGTATAGCGCCGAATTCATTGAACAGGCGCGCCGGCGTTTGGCACCTGGTGGGATGTATATCCAATGGGTGCCGACGCAGCGCGCGGTGGAAACCTTCGCGGCCGTCTTCCCCCATGCGCTATTGCTGATGCCGGCAGGGGTCATGATCGGTTCGAATGATCCGATCCCCTTTGACCAGGCAAGGCTTGCGGCGGAATTCGCCAAGCCCGCGCATTTGGCGCATTTGCGCGCGGGCAACCGGGAATTCAGTGATTGGTCCAGGCTATTTGCTGGCACGCCTTTGCAATGGCTACCGGGCCAGAAGCGCGAAGAAGCGCCGCTGACCGATGTTTTCCCGCGCGATGAATTCTACATCAACAATCCCGGCACGGGCACGGATTACTATGTGCGTAGCCGCGGATCACATCCCCAGCGCGCGGCGATAGAGATCGAGCAGGGTTTCCTGTTCTTCCACTTCCGCCGGTTCCTGCTTGCGCAGCCGGATCACCGCGCGCAGCACCTTCACATCAAAGCCGGCTGATTTCGCTTCCGCGAAGATGTCCTTGATATCGCTGGACAGCGCCTTTTTTTCTTCTTCCAGGCGTTCAATGCGTTCAACAATGGACCGCAGCCTTTCGCCGGCAATCCCGCCGACTTCCGTGTTTTCTTGCGTGCTGGGGGCCTGAGCCATTCTGCGTTCCTCGGTATGCAAGCCAGACGCTTTAGCTTTAGGGGAGCCGGCCATCAATGTTGCCCCTGCCCGGAAGCCGCGAATTTCGCCTTTTGCTCAGGCGACGCTTCCTTTTGGTTCTGAGCCTGCCATTCCTTGTATGGCATGCCGTAGATGATCTCCCGCGCTTCAGGGTCGGTCAGCGGCAGGCCTTTTTCTTCGGCTGCGGCGCGGTACCATTTGCTCAGGCAATTCCGGCAGAAACCCGCCAGGTTCATCATGTCGATGTTCTGCACATCATTTCGCCCGCGCAGATGTTCCACCAGCCGGCGGAAAGCCGCAGCTTCCAATTCTGTTTGGGTTGCTTTGTCGAATTCGGGCATCGGGGCCTCCTGAATCATGCGGCTATAGATGGCCCATCTGGCGCGACTTCGCCATACTGGTCTGAGCATTTTCAAGCCAAG
>JAPLOJ010000430.1 GCA_026400795.1 Alphaproteobacteria bacterium | reverse complement strand
CTGGGCTTTCAGTGCTGCCCTATGCGCTTGATACCAATGACATGAAATTCTTCCATCCGAACGGCTTTGTACGCGCCGCGGAAATGGTTGAATATGTGAATGATGCGCTTGATGTATTGCTGGCGGAAGCCAAGCAGGGCAAGCCGCGCTTGCTCAATATCGGCTATCATTTGCGCATTGCGGGCCGGCCGGCGCGCTTTCCCGCCTTCGAAAAAGTGCTGGCAAGGCTTGCGGAATTGGGCGATCAGGTGTGGGTCGCGCGGCGCATTGATATCGCCAAAGCCTGGCGCGCTGCGACCCGCGCATAAACGCAAGCCGCAGCGCGACAAAACATTGCTTCAGCCCGGAGGAACCGTGCGCGCCATGGCCGGCATGGCAGATACCTTCGCGTACCAGGCTTCAAGCTTGGGATGCCCAGGCCGCCACGGTTCATTGGCGTAACGGAAATCCATATAGCCCAAAGCGCAGGCAATGGTGATCTCGCCAATATTCGTCAGCATTCCCAGGCCATCGGCTTCCGCCTCCAGCACAGCCAGCGCCGCTTTCACCTTGCCTTGCTGAAGTTCGATATAGGTCTGCCGCCCTTCATCCTGCGGTAGCGCAATTTCGCGCCGGCGCGGCTGAGTGGCGTCCAGAATGCCATCGCCCAAAGCTTCCTGACGCAACGCCTTCCAACGCGCCGGCCCCGCGGGCGGGAACATCTTCGGCCCATCGCCGACACTGTCCAGATATTCGCAAATCACCGGGCTGTCATAAAGCGCAGTGCCATCATCCAGCACCAGGGTCGGCACTTTCGAAAGCGGATTGACCTTCAGCAGCGCCGGATCGGTGGTGCCAACCGTCCAAAGCTCCATCTGCTTATCAATGCCGCGCTGGATCGCGAGTGCGACGCATTTCCGCACATAGGGGCTATTGGGTGAGTAAGCGAGTTTCATATTGCGTTTCCTTCCTTTGTATCAGAGCAAATTCATCACGCCGGCGGTGTGCCGAGTGCATTCATCACCGCGCCACGCTTTTCCATCCACCAGCCATGTTGCGGCGGCCAGCAGCCGAAAACTTCCTCAGTTGTACCGGGTTCCAAGACCGCGCGGGCATGCAAGGGCCAATTCGGATTATTCATGCCTTCACGCCCAACCGCAATCAGGTCCGCATCACCTGCGGCCAAAGCCGCTTCGGCCTGTTGCGGGCCGATAATCAGCCCAACCGCCATGGATTTCATGCCAAGCTCTCGGCGAATTTGTGCGGCATAGGGAATCTGAAAACCATAACCGCGCGGCACGCGCTTGCTGCCCGTGGCACTACCGCCAATCCCGCCTGAAGAACAATCCATCACATCAACGCCAAGCTTTTGGCATTCGCGGGCATAGGCGACGCTATCAGACATTTCCCAGCCACCATCAGCGCCATCCACCGCGGAAATGCGTACGAACAATGGCAGATTTTCCGGCCAAGCTTCGCGCACTGCACGCACAATCTCAAGCGGGAAGCGCATGCGCCCGGCAAGGTCACCGCCATATTCATCATTGCGTGTATTACTGAGCGGTGAGAGGAATTGATGCAGCAGATAGCCATGCGCGCAATGCACCTCAATCGCCTCATACCCGGCAGCGAGTGCGCGGCGCGTGGCGGTGGCGAAAGCTTCGCGAATATCCGCCATGCCTTCCTTGGTCAGTGCCTCTGGCTGAACATGGCCTTCGCCAATGCGCGCTGCGAAGAACCCTTGCGCCCTGCATGGCCAAGCTGCATCGCCGGCACCGCGCCCTGCGCCTTGATAAAGCGCGCAAGCCGCTGCACCGGTTCAATATGCGCATCAGACCAAAGCCCAAGATCACCATGGGTAATGCGACCCTCGCGCATTACGCTTGTGACTTCAGTGAAAATCAGCCCAAAGCCACCCACGGCGAAGCGACCAAGCTGCACCATATGCCAATCATTCGCCAAACCTTCGATCGCCGAATATTGGCAAAGTGGCGGCATCACCACGCGATTGGGAATGGTCACACCGCGAATGGTGAGTGGCGAGAAAAGCAAGGAACCCATGGGGCGTCTCCGATCAGGCTAGCGTTGTACCTAGCCTGATACAGCTTTGGGCGCGCGTCCAGATTACCCCGCCCTGGCGATATTCTCGGGCGAGAAGGGCAATTGCCGGGGCCGCACGCCAAGGGCGGCATGAATGCCCCCGGCAATGGCGGCGATGCTGGGCGCCAGGCTCGCCTCACCCGCGCCAAGGAAGGGCGCTTCGGGCCGATTGATCAGCGCCACGTCAACCTTGGGCACTTCCGAAAAGCGCAGGATCGGGAAGCTTTCCCATGAATCGGAGGTAACGCGCCGGCGATCAAAACGCACCTCTTCGACCAGCGCGATGGAGGTGCCGTGAATGGCACCGCCTTCAAGTTGATTGCCGGTACCGTCAGGGTTCACGACTTCCCCACAATCGCCCGCAATCCAAATACGCCGACAGAAGATGCGTTCGCGTGCTTCCACTTCCGCGATCACTGCGGCATACGCACCGGTATTCTTGTAGCGTGCATAGGCAATGCCAAAGCCGAAACCTTCGCGCGGTTGGTGCCCCTGCCAGCCCGCCATGCTCGCCACTTTTTCCAATACGGCGCGGCCGCGCGCATCATCCAAATGCCGCAAGCGGTACATGAGCGGGTCTTCACCAACCAGCGCCGCCATTTCATCCATGATGCTTTCGACGGCCCAAACATTCAGCGTCGCTCCCAGGCCGCGCAGCGCCGAAGTACGGATCGGCATTTCCAATAATTTTGTGGTAGCAACATGAAGTTTCGGGACACGATAACCCGGAATAGCGTTGCGTTCGGCCCCACCCCCCGCCGCCAAGGGCGGGTTGATGGAAGGCTGCACCGGGAAGGGTTCAGCAAGTTGAGAAGCCGCCAAAAGTGTCGGTACCGGAGAGCGCCCCGGCCGCCCGGAATGGCCGTTGCTGATCACTTCCGCATGCCAGGCAAGCAGGCTTCCATCCGCCGCGGCTTCCACTTCAATATCCACCAGCATGGCAGGCGAAAACGGCGCCCAGCCAAGCTCATCGGCGCGAGACCACAATAGCCGCACGGGTTTACCTTCAGCCGCGCGGGCAATCAGCACCGCTTCCAGCGCCACATCATCAGCGCCATTATGGCCGTAGCAGCCGGCACCTTCCATGTGGCGCACAACAACTTTATCTGGCGGGCAGCGCAGCGTCTTCGCGATATCCGCGCGGAGATTATAGGGGCCCTGCGTATGGCTGTAGACTTCCGCCACATCACCTTCGAAGCGCGCTACCGCACAGGATGGCCCGATCGAGGCATGCGCCAGATAGGGCCGATGAAAGCTGCGCTTCAGCCGATGCGCGGCTGCCGGTATTTCTGCATCACGCTCTTCGGTGACCTTCCGCTCTCCACGCGCGGCCGCATCACGCAGCCAGGCCGAGAGATGCGTCTGTTCAGGCAGCGTATCGGCTTCCCGCCACTGCGCACGCGCTGCGATGCGCCCGGCGGCGGCTTCGGCATCCCATTCATTGCTGGCCAATACAGCCAGGAAATTGCCATCCCGCACCAGCCGCGCATCACCGGGCAGCGGGCCATCAGTCAGCGCTTCAAGCTCAGCACCACGCGCGCTTGGGCGAATGACACGCGCATGCAGCATACCGGGCAGGCTGAGATCATGCACATAAGCGGGCGCACCATGCAGCTTGCCTGGCAAATCACGGCGCAGCGCTGAAATACCCACCATGCGCCGCGCTGCAACAGGCTTAGCGCGCGCTTCCGGTGATGCCTCAACCTCCAGCAGACCAGCCTCGGCAAATTGCCAATAGGTGCCAATCTTGCCTTGTGGGCCGATGAAATCTCCGTCGGTGATAGTAATGGCTTCAAACGCCACACCGCTGCGCTGCGCCGCGACGGAAAGGAAAATCCGCCGCGCATCCGCGCTCGCGTGGCGAATGGCGCTGCCGGAATCCTGCACGGATAGACTACCAGAGGTTACCGCCTCATCCGGGCTATCAGGCGTGACCACGCTGATGATGCGGATGCGTTCCAGCGCCACATCCAACTCATCCGCCGCAATTTGCGCAAGTGTCGTCAGAATACCTTGTCCGAGTTCCACCTTGCCGGGCTTCACCTCCACCACGCCATCAGCACGGAAATGCAGCCATTGTGAAAGCCGCCGATTGAGATGCAGGCTGCCTGGCAAGCGCGGTTTGCCATCATCAACCTTGAGTGCTGCGCCAAATCCATGACTCATTGCGCCATCTCCTGCGCGGCACGCCTGATGGCGCGGATGATGCGGTTATGGCTGCCGCAGCGGCATAAATGTGGATCCATGGCCGCGCGAATGGCTTCTTCATCCGGATCAGGGTTGGCAGCCAGCAAGGCAGCGGCAGAAATCAGCATCCCAGAAAGGCAATAGCCGCATTGCCCCGCCTGTTCCGCCAGAAACGCCGCTTGCAGCGGATGTGGTGCAGCCGGTGTTCCAAGCCCTTCAACCGTGACCACCTTGCGCCCGGCGACCGCGTCCACGCCGAGCGCACAAGCATAGGCGGGCTTGCCATCCAGCAACACCATGCAGGATCCGCATTGTTCAGCACCACAGCCAAAGCGCGGGCTGGAAAGCCCCAAAGGACCGCGTAGCGCATGCAGTAACGTCGCGTGATCCGGCAAGTCCAAGACGACTTCGCCGCCGTTCAGGATGAATCGTGTCATGCGTTAGTCCGCCTTGATACCCGCATCGCGCACCAATTTGCCAAGCGTATCCACATCATTGCGCAAATAGGCTTCGTATTCAGCAAGCGTCATCACCATGGATCGTGCGCCCATGCGCTGCATGCCTGTGCGGCCCGCTTCGCTTTGCATGATCTTGGTGATTTCCGCATGCAAACGTTCGACAATTGGGCGCGGCGTTGTGGCTGGCATCATCAGGCCGATCCAGATCGGGTATTCAAAGCCGGGCACTGTTTCAGCGACGGTCGGCAGATTGGGTAGCATGGGGTCACGCTGCCTGCCCGTGGTCGCAAGACCACGCACCGAGCCGCCATTGATATGCGGTGCCATGCTGGGAATACCATCGAACATGATCGGCACCTGACCGGATATCACCGCCGTGCGCGCTTCATTGGACCCACGGAAACTCACCGCCACCATATCCACTTTCGCCATGGCTTTCAGCATCTCGCCAGCAAGGTGATAGGGTGTGCCGGGGCCGGAATGGGCGTAATTCCATTTGCCGGGCTCACGCCGCAGCAATTCCAGAAACTCCGGCAAGGAATTTGCCGGCACGGAAGGATGCACCGCCAGTACATTATCCGCGATATTGATCGGCGCCACCGGCGTAAGGTCGCGCATCAGCACAAAGCCACGCCCCGGCTGTAGGGTTTCATTCACCGCGGCGGTATTGCCCAGTGCGACCAGCGTGTAGCCATCCCCCGGTGATTTCGCAACCATATTGGTGCCAATCGAACCGCCAGCACCGGTACGGTTTTCGATGATCACCGGCACGCCGAGCGCTGCCGAAAGCGGTTCCGCAATAAAGCGCGCTGCGACATCCGCGGCACCGCCAAGGCCAAAGGGCACGATGATGCGCACCGCCCTATTGGGCCAAGGCGCCTGGCTTTGCGCGTGTATTGCAGGCGCTGCCAAAATCCCAGCCCCTGTAAGCAGAATGGCCCGACGATTCATCTTCCCTAATCCTTCTTGCTTGGCGCGACATCGCAACGCTCAACTGCAACCCGGATCACGGCAAAGGTCAAGCGGGCGGCACGCTCACACCTCGCCAGGGGCGACGATATGGGTAGTGATTTGCATCACACCCTCCAGACCCGCAACACAGGTATCGCCTGGCTTCAGGTACAGCTCCGCTGCATTTGGGTGACCAATCGCGGTGCCTCGGGGTGCGCCGGTGGCGATCACATCGCCAACCTCAAACGGCATGAAGCGGGAGAAATGCGCGATGATACCTTCAATGCGATGGATATATTCATCCGTATTCACGCGCAGCCGCTGCTGGCCATTCACCTCACAGGTCAGCCATAAATCATAAGGATCAGCAATTTCGGCAAGCGGCACCGCATAAGGCCCAACCGGCGTGAAGCGCGGCATGTTTTTGGAGACCCAGAATTTCGTGCCAAGCTGCACTTCCTGTTTCTGAATTTCACGCGCGGTCAAATCATTCAGCACCGTGATCGCGCCCACATGATCACGCGCCCTTTCGCGGCTCACTTGAAAAGCGCGGCGCGTAATAATGAACGCCAATTCCGGTTCATAATCGAAGGTGGTGATGCCCTCAGGCCGCGCCACGCGCGCGCCATCGCCCACTAGGGTTTCATTCAGCTTCACAAAGCTTGTCGGTTCCTGCGGGTCTTCCTTCAACATGCCTTGCGCCACCAATTCCGCGCGATGCACCTTGCTGTTCTTACCCACGCAAAAAATCTTGCCCGGATCAGGAATGGGCGGCAGCAAATGACATTGCGCCGCCGGGAGCATGATTTTCCCGGCCGCGACAAAAGCGCGCAATTCCGCAATGGGCAGCGCCAGCACACGGCGCATATCCCAATCCGCGCCATGGGTTGCGGTCAGGTCACGCATCATCGCGCCTTCTGCCGCACCAAGCCTTGGGCGCAGATCGCCAGGTGCCAGGAAACTTGCCAATCTGATCATGTGATCTCTACTCCAGCGTAATGCCGCGCTCTCGCACAACCTGCTGCCATTTGGCAATGTCAGCATCAATGAAGCGCGCGAATGCGTCGGGGGACATTGGCTCCGGCTCCGCGCCCAAAGCAGCAAGCCTTTGGCGCGTTGCGTCCGTGGTGATGCCTTGCGCAGCCTCAGCGGCGATTTTCGCTGTGACCGGTGCAGGCATGCCACGCGGCCCGAACAGCCCAAACCACCCCACCGCGGAGTAACCAGGTAACCCGCTTTCATTCACTGTCGGTATGCCGGGCAGTAAGGCGGAACGACGCTCCGCAGTCATGGCTATGCTTTGCACCTGGCCCGAAGCCGATGCCGCCGCAACAGTCTGCGGTGGCGCGAACATCAATTGAATGCGCCCGCCCATCAGATCATTCAGCGCAGGCCCGGTGCCGCGATAGGGCACGTGCAACATCTCGATCCCGGCCATGGAGGCGAAAAGCTCCGCCGCCAAATGGCTCGCCGCGCCAGTGCCAGAGCTACCAAAGCTGAAGGCGCCTGGCCTTTGCTTGGCAAGCGCGATCAACCCCGCCACATCCTTCACGCCTAGGCTTGGATGCACCGCCACAACATAGGCCGGCGCTGCCAAAAGCGTCACCGGCGTCAAGGCCGCTTCGACCTTGAAGGTATCATGCGCACCCGCAAGACCCATGATCCCGCCGGTGGAGGTCACCATCAGCGTGTGTCCATCCGCGGCGCCGCGCTGCAATTGCTGCATGCCGATGCGCCCAGCACCACCGCCACGATTTTCCACGACAACGGGCTGCTTGAAGCTTTCCTGAAAATGCTGCGCCAGAATCCGCGCCAGCACATCCGTGCCGCCACCTGGCGGAAAGGGCACGATGATGGAAATGCCGCGCGTTGGGAACGCGTCCTGCGCCGCAGCGCGTTGCGCCAAGAAGGGTGCCGCCAGTAAGGCGGGCAGTATGCGGCGGGGAATCATGCGATGGCTCCTCATGCTCCACGCTTTATGCCGTGGAAGAAGGCATCGGGATAGCAGTGCGGCATCGGCTCCCTCGCTTATTGCCGCGGTGATCGAAAATCCCTAGGGAGACTCTGCCTCCGTCCACTTACCAGCCAGGACAACCGCATTGAATGACCCGCTGCTTTGGGCGTTGCTTGGTTTCGCCTTGACCACAAGCGTCACGCCCGGCCCGAATAACGCCATGCTTACGGCTTCCGGTGCCAATTTCGGCTTTCGCCGCGCCTTGCCGCATATGCTTGGCATTATTGTTGGTTTTCCGGCTATGGTACTTGCGATTGGGCTTGGGCTTGGCACGGTTTTCTCCACGCTGCCTTGGCTGCATCTGGCACTCAAATATGTCGGCGCTGCCTACATGGTGTATTTGGCCTGGCGCATTGCAACAGCCGAGCGCGGCAAGGGCGCAGCCGCCGCCAAGCCCATCAGTTTCTTCGAAGCGGCGGGCTTCCAATGGGTCAATCCCAAGGCCTGGATCATGGGGGTCGGCGCACTCGCAGCCTATACCGTGCCCGAGGCGCCTGTCTGGTCTGAGGCAGCGCGTGTGGCAGGGGCCTTTGTGTTCATCTCTTCAGCGCTCTGGTGCGGCTTTGGGGTCGCGATTGGCAGGCTGCTCACCTCGGATCGCGCTTTTCGGCTTTTCAACTACGGTATGGCCTTGGCATTAGTGGCGTCACTCATTCCCGTTTTCATTCTTTAGCGCGAAAGGCCCAACGCTTTGCCCCAAGCCCTGCCCGCCATCATCGCGGCATTGCTTCTGCTGATCGGTGCGCTTGGGCTTGCACTGCAATACGGTGGGAATCACGCGCTGCTTTGGGGGCTTGGCGCGGCGCTGGGCTATACGCTTTATCGCGGTTCCTTCAGCTTTGCCGGCGGTTTTCGCGAGGTTCTGGCGGATGGGCGCGGCGCGGGGCTGCGCGCGCAAATGCTCATGCTTAGCATTCTGGTAACTGTCATGCTGCCTGCCATTCAGGCCGGCACACTCGCCGGCGCGCCGGTGCGTGGTATTGTGTTTCCCGCAGGGGTCGCGGTTGTCATCGGTGCCTTCATCTTCGGCATTGGCATGCAATTGGGCGGGGGCTGCGCTTCCGGCACGCTCTACACCGCAGGCGGTGGCAATACGCGCATGCTGCTGACACTGATCTTTTTCATCACCGGCGCCACCATCGCGGCCTATGATGCCGAAAGATGGGCCGATCTGCCTGCGCTTTCCGCCACAACCCTGCCGGAGCTGATTGGGCTTTGGCCCGCGCTGCTTGGTAGCTTGGCGATTTTTCTATTGGTGGCGCTGGGATCACGCGTGATCGAACAACGCCGCCATGGCCGCATTGAACCGATATTGAGCGCGCCATCGCCGAACGCATCACGGCGCTGGTCCTGGGCCATGGCCGCAATCATCCTTGCCGCGCTCAATATCCTGACGCTTTGGGCAGCAGGGCGGCCTTGGGTGATCACGGCCTCCTTCCCGCTCTGGGGTTCGCGCATCATTGCCGAATTCGGCTGGGATGAACCCGCCTTCTGGGCCTTTTGGGAAGACCCGACGCGCACGGAAGCCTTCCTTCGCCCGGTGCTGGCGGAACGCAGCAGCGTGATGAATTTCGGCCTGATGCTCGGCGCGTTTTTCGCGGCCGCCATTGCGGCGCGCTTTAGCCCCACATGGCGCCTGCCATGGCGGCATGTTTGTGCCTCGGTCATCGGGGGGCTTTTGCTCGGCTATGGGGCGGTCATGGCCTCGGGCTGCAATATCAGCGCCTATGTGGCGGGGATCGCTTCCGGCAGCCTGCATGGCTGGCTTTGGATCCTGCCCGGGATTGTCGGCAATTGGGTGGGGCTGGGTCTGCGCCCGCTATTTCGCCTGGATCGCTGAGAAAAATTTTTTAATCTTTCGCAAGGCCAGAGAAAGCTCATGAGGCCTTTTCTTATTGGCATAGCAGCAAATTATTTCGCTTGCGACGCCCTTCTGCAGGCGCCATAAATTTTCTCAGGGTCCCGTAACGGCGCCCGATTGGGAGACATTATGCTTCGTCCTGTGCTTTTAGGCTTGGCCTTTCTCGCGCTCGCGCCAAACACCCAGGCGCAAGCTTCTAGCCCCGCTACTACTATCGCGGCTGAAGCCTGCTTTGGCTGTCACGGTCCGGCTGGCCAAGGTGTCACTGGCGGCGCTGCGATTGCCGGCATGGATAGGGCTGAATTGTCGGCCACGCTTATCGCGTTCCGCAGCAATGAACGGCCAGGCACAATCATGGGGCGTATCGCGCGCGGTTATAATGATGCCGAAATCGCCGCCATTTCTGACTATATCGCCCGTCAGCGTTAAGGATTGTGCCATGTCCGTGAAATTACCCCGCCGCGCCTTATTTGCTGCAACAGCACTTCTCACTGCCCCAGCCACGCCTCGCGCACAGACAAACGCCCGCCTGCTGATCATAGGTGGTGGGTTCGGTGGCGCTTCTGCTGCATCCTTTGCACGGCGCCATTATCCTGATACGCAAGTGACGCTGGTGGAACCCAATAGGCGCTTTGTCACCTGCCCTTACGGTAATTTACTCTTGGGCGGCGAAAGACAAATTAGCCAGATAACTCATTCCTATGATGGGCTACGCGCACGCGGCGCACGCATTCTCCATGACCGCGCCATTGGCATTGATGCTGCGGCCAAGCGTGTACGGCTTCAGGGCGGAGAGGTGCTTGCCTATGATCGGCTGATTCTCTCACCAGGCATTGCCATTCGTTGGGGTGCGATCGAAGGCTATGATCAAGCAGCGGCAGACATCATGCCCCATGCCTGGATCCCGGGGGATGGCACGCAAAACCTGCTATTGCGACGCCAATTGGAAGCGATGCCGGATGGCGGCGTTGTTGGCCTTGCCATTCCAGCTAACCCGTTCCGCTGCCCACCCGGGCCTTATGAACGCATCAGCATGATCGCGCATTACCTGAAGAAGCATAAGCCGCGCTCGAAAATTCTCGCCCTGGACGCCAAGGAAACCTTTAGCAAGCAGGGGCTTTTCCAGGATGGCTGGCGCGCATTGTATGGGGAAATGGTGGAATGGGTGCCCAATAATCGGGACGGCAAGGTGGTGAAGGTTGATCCCCGCGAAAAAATCCTGGAAACGGAATTCGGCACACGCCACAAAGTGGATGTAGCTAATGTGATCCCGCCGCAATCTGCTGGCACCATCGCCATTGAAGCAGGGCTTGCCAATAATACTGGCTGGGTGCCCGTGAATACGCGCAGCTTTGAAGCACACGCGGCACAAGGCATTCACGTGATTGGTGATGCCAATATCCCTGGTCCCATGCCGAAATCAGGCTATATTGCCCATTCCACCGCTAAGCAGGCCGTTGCAAGCGCAATGGCAAGCCTGCGTGGTGAAGCGCCACCGGAAGCGATTTATTTCAATACCTGCTACAGCCATGTCGGAACCGATTACGGCATTTCCATTGTAGGTGTCTTCCGGCCAAATGCCGATGGCACCGCGATAGCTGAGGTCCCGAATTCAGGCGGCGCCTCGCCTCGTGGAGATCTACCAGACCAGCGTCGGCTTGAAGCGATTTATGCCGATGCCTGGTATGAAGCCATCACCAAATCCATGTTTGGTTGACGATGATTACTAGAAGAAGCTGTCTTGCGCTATTGGTGTTGCCCTTCGCTGCCGCTGCGCAAACCGAAGAAGCCCTTAGCGCGGCCATTCGTGATGCGGTCGGGGATAAGCTGGCCACCGATGGAGGCATAACGTTGCGCGTGCCCACACTTGCCGAAAATGGCGGGCAAGTGCCGCTTGGCATTGTCGTGGAAAGCCCGATGACAGCGCAGGACCACATCACCGCCATTCATGTTTTTGCCTCCCGCAATCCCACACCGGGCGTGGCGACCTTTCGACTGACGCCGTTGCTCGCACGCGCCGAAGTGCAAACGCGCATTCGCCTGGCCGAAGATCAGCGCCTGATCGTATTGGCGGAAACCAGCACCGGGCGCGTCATGCGTGCCAGCGCGGAAATGCGTGTTGGCGCCGGGGGGTGCCTGACATGAGCGCTTTGCCATCCCAGCCCCGCATTCGCATCCCGCGCAGCGCCCGCGTGGGTGAGGTGATTGAAATCCGCACGCTGATCGAACACCCGATGGAAACGGGGCTGCGCCACGAAGCCGGCCGCGCCTTGCCGCGCGATATGCTGACGCGGCTGATGGTGCGGCTGAATGGAGAGGCATTGTTCAGTGCCGATTTCCAGAATGGCACTTCGACCAACCCCTATCACGTATTTTTCGTGCGTATTGAAAAGCCGAGCCATTTCGAATTCATCTGGACCGATGAAAAGGGCCGTCAGGCGCGCAGTGAAGCGCGCGTGGCGGTCGCCTAACACAGCTTCACGAAACCGGCTCAGGCTTATCCGCATTGGGGAAGAAAAGCTGTTCCCCATTGATACGATAGGAAGCAATCGCGGCCTGACCAGCGGATGAAAGTAGCCAATCAATGAAGCGCTGCCCATCCGCCGCCTTCACATGCGGATGGCGCTGGGCGTTCACCAGCATGACGCCATATTGATTGAACAGCCGCGTATCACCCTCGATCAAAATGCGTTGATCCTGCCGATTACGAAAGCTCAGCCAGGTGCCGCGATCCGCCAGGATATAAGCGCCCTGCGCGGCGGCAGTATTCAGCGCCGGGCCCATGCCTTGCCCCACTTCCCGATACCATTGCCCGCGCCCAGTTGCGGGGTCCACGCCGGCCTGTTGCCACAAGCGAAGCTCCGCCGCATGCGTGCCGCTGCGATCGCCACGGCTGATGAAGGGTGCGCGCGCGGCGGCGATGCGGCGTAGCGCTTCAGCCGTATCGCCCAGCCCGGCGATGCGCGCAGGGTCGGCGGTGGGGCCGGTGATCACAAAATCATTGAACATCACATGCCGCCGCGGTCCGCCAAAACCTTCCGCGACAAAGCGTTCTTCCGCTGCGCGATCATGCACAAACACCACATCCGCATCCCCGCGCCGGCCCACATCCAAGGCCTGGCCCGTGCCCAAAGCCACCACGCGCACGGCAATGCCGGTTTCGCGCGTGAAGATCGGCAAGATATGTCCGAACAGGCCGGATTGTTCCGTGCTGGTGGTGGAAGCAACGGTAATGCTGCGTTCCTGCGCCATGGCCGGCAGCGCAACAGCCGCGAGCAACATCGGCAAAATGCCACGTCGAAAAATACTCATCATGTTTCCCCCCGTTCCTTCAAACCCATCACCACACCAATTCTCCGCGCAGAAATGCACGCGCCGTGGCTGAAGCTGGCTGCTGGAAAAACGCCTCAGCCGGCGCCTGTTCCAGCACGCCAGATCATGCGTGGTCATGACAATCTTGGGGCCGCGCTGCGCCAGCGTCAGCACAATCTCCTCCACTGCGCGCGTCGCGGCGGGGTCCAGGCTGGCAGAAGGTTCATCCAGAAAGAGCAATTCCGGCTGTAACGCCGCGGCGCGCGCCAAGGCCAAGCGTTGCTGCTGGCCCACGGAAAGCCGCCGCGCCGGTTCATCTGCGCGATCCGCAAGCCCCACCAACGCCAGCGCTTCCTCTGCCCGCGCCAGACGTTCACCCTGCGCCACGCCGGCCAGCATCAGCGGGTAGAGCGTATTGGCCAGCACAGACCGGCGCAGCAGCACCGGGCGCTGAAACACCATCGCCTGGCGCCGCGCGGCATGGTCTGTTGGCATCGCCCAGAAAACCCGCCCCGCCGAGGGCTTCAGCAACCCATGCAGCAGCCGCAGCAGTACGCTTTTCCCCGCTCCATTCGCGCCAATCAGCAGCGTCGGCGCGCCGGCGGCGATATGCAGCGAAACATCGCTCAGAATCTCCGCGCCACCTGCGGAAAAACCCAAGCCTTCTGTGCAAAGCGGCAGAATGGATTGAGGTGCCAACATTTCAGCCGGCCCAGCGCGCGGCAATGCCTCGCACCGCCTGCGCCATTGCATTCACGCCAAGCACAATCGCCATCAGCACAATCCCGAGCGCCAGCGCCAGCGGCAAATCGCCCTTGCTGGTTTCAAGCGCAATTGCGGTGGTCATCACGCGGGTGAAGCCTTCAATATTGCCACCCACCACCATCACCGCACCCACTTCCGCCGCTGCCCGACCAAATCCCGCCAGCAGCACCGTCAGCAACAGAAAGCGCCCATCCCACAAAAGGGTCGGCACCGCGCGCCACGGCCCCGCACCAAAGGAACGGAGCTGTTCCGCATATTCTTCCCACATGCCTTCCAGCACTTGGCGCGTCAGCGCCGCCAGAATGGGCGTGATCAGCACGGCCTGAGCCAGGATCATGGCGCCCGGCGTGAATAGCAGCCCGAAGGAACCGAGCGGCCCGGACCGCGATAGCAGCAGATAGATCAGCAGCCCCACCACCACCGGCGGCAGCCCCATCAGCGCATTGGTCAGCGTGATCACGCTGCCCCGCCCCGGAAACCGCGCCACCGCCAAAAGCGCCCCAAGCGGCAGGCCAATCAGTGCAGCCAAGAACAGCGCGGAAAGGCTGACGCGCAAAGACAGCGCCACAATGGCCAGCACCGCCGGGTCCAGGGAAAGGATCAGGCCAAAAGCAGTTGTGAATGCGCTGGCAAGGTCCTGCACCCCATCCTCCCGGTATCAAGCTTAAATGCGGATCGGTGAAACCTGCGTCAATTCGCCATGACGCTTGACTAAGTTCCGGTATTTGCCGAAATTCGCCATCAAATGCCGGATGTTCTGACGCTTAAGGAAGCCGCGCGCTTCCTCCGCCTTTCCGAACGATCGCTTTATGAGCTTGCGCGCGCACAAAAGCTGCCGGCGGCGCAGCTTGGCGGCAAATGGCTTTTCCCGCGCCGGCAGCTTGAACGCTGGCTCGCCGCCCAGGCCGATGCCGGCGCAGCGCAACGCCTGGACCCGCCGCCGATCCTGGCCGGCAGCCATGACCCATTGCTTGATTGGGCGGCGCGGCAATCCGGCTGCGGGCTTGCGCTACGCGGCGGCGGCAGCCTGGATGGGCTGATCGCCCTGGCCGAGGGCGAGGCGCTGGTCGCCGCCAGCCATTTGCTCGACCCTGACAGCAACAGCTTCAACGAACCCGCGGCACGGGAGTTCCTGGCCGGGCGTGCCTTTGTCGGAATTACCTGGGCCTGGCGAGAACAAGGTTTGATCCTGCCGCAAGGCAACCCTGGCGTGCTGGCAGGGATCCCAGATTTGGCACGGCCAGGCTTGCGTTTCGCCGGACGCCAGCCGCGCGCCGGCAGCCATGTGTTGCTGACACATTTGCTTTCAGAAGCGGGGCTGCGCCTTGATCAGATCGGCTTCCTGCCCACCCCCGCCCTTTCCGAAGATGAGGTCGCCGCCAGTGTCGCCGAAGGCCGCGCCGATGTCGGCTTTGGCATTCGTGCGGAGGCCGCGGCGCGCGGCCTGACTTTCCTGCCGCTATTCCGCGAGCGTTTTGACCTGGTGATGGACCGCCGGCACTTCTTCAGCGATCCCGTGCAGAAATTACTGGCCTTCACGCGGGGCGAGGTCTTCGCCACCCGCGCCGCGCGCCTTGGCGGTTATGACCTTTCCGCGCTTGGTTACGTTGCCTTCAATGCCTGACTTAACGCTTATTCCAGCGTAATCCCGGCATAGCCCTGCGCCGCCATATCATTCGCCCAAGCGCGATAGCTTGGCGCGCTACCAGTATAGCGCGCGACGATGCGCTTCTGCTTGCCCGCGACATTCAGATTGACACCGGTCATCCAGGAATCCACCTCCATGGAAAGCAGGCCCTTGGCCAATTCCATGACGTGATCCATCCATTTTTCCATCGCCGCTTCCGTCGCTTCCACGCGCGTAATGTGCTTGGCTTGCGCATAGCCCAACAGATCGCTCACCCATTCCACGTTGAATTCAATGGAACGCGGAATATTGCCAAGCGCAGTATGGGGGCCCAGCAGCATGAACATATTCGGCATGCCCTTTTGCATCATGCCAACCAGAGAAGTCGCGCCATCCTGCCATATTTCCTTGAGCGTCACGCCATCCGCGCCCTGGAATTCAATCCGGTCGAAAGCACCGCGCAACGCATCAAAGCCAGTGGCATAAACAATGATATCGAACTCATATTCGGCTTCGCTGGTCTTGATGCCGGTCGGCGTAACGCGCTCGATCGGTGTTGCCTTACTGTCCACCAGCGTCACATTCGGCTGGTTGTAGCATTCGAAATAGAAGGTTTCCAAAGGCACGCGCCTGGTGCCGAAGCCGTGATTCGTCGGAATCAGCATCTCGGCGACTTTAGGGTCCTTCACGCGCTGACGGATTTTATTCGCCACAAAACGCGACACTTCCTCATTTGCCGCGCGATTGGTCAGCAAATCCTTGAAATTGCCGACCCAAATCCCGAAGCCCTTTTCGGAATAAAGCTTTTCCAGAAAGGCTTCGCGTTCCGCGGCCGAGACATCGAAGGTATTGCGCGGATCAGGCGTGTGCAGGAAGCAGGAAAAGGTTTCCTCGCAACGCTTGAAAATCTGATCATAGCGGCTGCGGATTTCAGCCATTTCCTCGGCGCTGATCTTGCCATTATGCAAAGGCGCGCACCAATTGGGCGTGCGCTGAAAGACCACAAGTTGCTTGGCGGTTTTCGCCACTTCCTGAATGGTCTGCACGCCGGATGCGCCGGTGCCAATCACCGCCACGCGCTTGCCGGTGAAATCCACCTTTTCCTTGGGCCAAAGCCCGGTATGGAAGGATTGCCCCTTGAAATCGGCAATCCCTGGAAATTGCGGCATGGTAGGTGCGGAAAGTGCGCCAATCGCGGTGATTAGAAAGCGCGTTTTATGCGTGCTGCCATCTTCCAATGTCACAGTCCAGCTGCGCGCCTTTTCATCCCAGCGTGCTGCCTTCACGCGGGCGGAGAATTGGATATCGCGGCGCAAATCGTATTTATCGGCGACCAGATTCAGATAGCGTTCGGTTTCCGGCTGCGGCGCGAAATGTTCGGTCCAATGCCATTCCTTCAGCAAATCCTTGTCGAAGGAATAGCCATAGGAATAGCTTTCAGAATCGAAGCGGCAGCCGGGATAGCGGTTCCAATACCAGGTACCACCCACACCCGTACCGGCTTCAAACACGCGCGCCTTCATGCCCAATTGGCGCAGCCGGATAAGCTGATAAAGCCCGGACATGCCGGCACCAATGACAATGGCATCGTAATCGAGCCCCTTGTCGCTGCCCGTCGCCCTGTTCGCTTCCATGACTGCGCTCATGTCGTTAACTCCCACCCTTCTGCCAGGTCACACTGGCCCTTGAGCCGCTATATTCACGCAAATACGCAAAAAACCAAACAGTGATAAGCCTGCCCAAATGGACAGGCCGTGATTTGATCAGGATCAGAAGCCACGCGAAAGGGGTCTGAAATGCGGGAAATGCCGGCAATTTCACGCCGCCAGCCGCGCCCGTGCATCCGCGCGCAGCATATCCGCGCCCTTTTCCGCGATCATGATCGTCGGCGCATTGGTATTGGTGGAGGTCACCGCTGGCATGACCGAGGCATCAATCACGCAGCCCTTCAAGCCCATGCACGCGCAGCCTTTCATCCACCACCGACATCACATCCGGCCCCATGCGGCAGGAACAGGAAGCGTGGAACACCGTGCTGCCAATCTGGCGCGCGTAATGCAGCCATTCCTCATCGGTTTGCACTTCCGGCCCTGGCATGGATTCCGCCACCATGAAGCGTTGCAGTGCCGGCTTGCTGAACCATTCACGCATCATGCGAAGCCCCGCGACAATGCTGCGCTGGTCACGATCTTCCGCCAAATAATTCGGGTTGATGGTCGGCTGTTCGCGCGGATCAGCACTGCGGGCTGCAATGAAGCCGCGGCTTTCCGGGCGCATTTGCCAAACGCCGGCGGTCATGCCGGGCTTGGTATCCAAAACCCGTGTCGCACCCGGAGCATAGCTCGCGGAAGCAAACAGCGCCTGCATGTCGGGTGTGGCGCTTTCCGGCAAAGCCTTGAAGGAAGCCGCAAGAAGCGATGCCGCATAGGTCAGCACCCCGCGCCCCAAGACAGCGAATTTCAGCACCTCACCGGCCAGGCGCAGGCCGCGCGTGCGTTCATTCAGTGTCGCCACATCCTTCACCACGGCTTGCACGCGCACCAGAAAATGATCCTGAAAATTCCGCCCTACGCCGCGCAATTCATGCAGTACGGGAATGCCGAGCCCTGCCAAATGTTCCGCATCCCCCACACCGGAAAGTTGCAGGATATGTGGCGAGCCAATGGCACCGGCGGAAAGAATAACCTCCACCGCCGCATCCGCGCGTTCAGCAACACCACCGCGCGAAAACTCTACGCCCACGGCGCGCTTGCCTTCGAAGACCACCCGATGCACCAACGCATTGGTCACCACGCGCAGATTGGGCCGCCCCATGGCCGGGCGCAGATAGGATCGCGCCGCACTCGCACGGAACCGCCCGCCGCGCGTCTGCTGCACCCAGCCGATATGATCGCCAAGCCCATGCGGCAGATCGTTCAAATCATCGCGGTAATCCCAGCCCATTTGCTGGCCCGCTTCAATCGCCGCCTGACAAAGCTCCGGCTGGTCACGCGACGGCGACGTATAGAGAAAACCATCCTTGCCATGCGCAGCCTTATCCGGCCCCTGCCATTTCTCGGATTTGTTGAAGTAAGGCAGCACATCGCCCGAAGACCAGCCGCGATTTCCAAGCTGCGCCCAGTGATCATAATCTTCCGGCTGAGACCGGATATAGATCATGCCATTGATCGAACTTGATCCACCCAGCACCCGGCCGCGCGGGTAATTGATTTCGCGCCCATTCAACCCGGAATTGCGATCCGCCTTGAAGCCCCAAGTCAGCGTTGGGTGATCAAGCAGTTTCATATAGCCAGCAGGGATATGGATCAGCGGGTTCCAATCCTTTCCGCCCGCTTCAATCAGCAGCACCTGATTGCCTGGGTCTTCCGAAAGACGATTGGCCAGCACGCAACCGGCCGAACCACCACCAACAATAACGTAATCAGCTTTCATCGCGCTTCCCCTGTTTTCTGTATCGCTTCAATCGAAGCGCAATTCCCACCCGAGCCATTCACACACCGCGCGGCCCATCACCCATTCCAGATCATCACCCTTCAGCCAGGGCAATTCATCGGTGAAGAAGGTCACGCATTGGCGATAGCTGCACGGCATCCGGGTGATATCCGTACCCCAGAAAAAGCGCTTCGGCCCGAAGGCATCAAAAATCCGCTGCAAGCCATCATGGATATTGCGGTAAGGATAACGCTCCGTCGAATAATGCGGCGCACCCGTTGCTTTCACCGCGACATTGGGCAGCTTCGCCAAAGCAACTAATTCATCCAGCTTGGCAAAGGCTGCTTCATCCTGGCCGGTCCGCACCAGGCCGCAATGATCCAGGATCATTTTCAGATCGGGATGCGCCTCAGCAATTTGGCGAAACTCCTTCAGGAACAGGCCGCCCATGCAGGAAACGGGCAAGCCTTCTTGCTCCGCCGCCGGCCACAACCAATCCAGCGTGCCATCGCGCAGCCAGACCTGTTCTTCCGGGTGCAGTAGGGCCCATCGGAGGCCAAGCATGCCTGGCTGATTCTTCCAGCCATGAATCAAATGCCGCAATTCCGGTTGTGTTGGCGGGAATTGACCCATCACCGCGAAACGCTCCGGATAACGCCGCGCGGCTTCCACCGCCATGGCGTTTGAATCCGGGTCCCAGCTTGCCGGCGGATGGATTACCGCCGCATGCACGCCGGCCTCATCCATTTCACGCAAAGCTTCCTCTGCCGTGAAAGATGAAACCTTCCGATGCAGGCCAGAAGGTGTGCCCTTGGACCAGATATGGATCTGCGCATCAACGATTTTCATATCACATGCCCTCATTATTGCGCGATAAAGCCGCCATCAATCACCAGTTCTGTCCCCGTGATGAAGGATGCCTCATCGGAAGCGAGGAAAAGCACACCATAGGCAACCTCAATCGCCTCACCCAAGCGGCGCAGCGGCGTCAGTGGAATCTTCGCCGACCGCCCCGGCCCATTCGTGCCCCCGAGCATTGGCGGCAGATAACCGGGATGGACGGAATTAACACGCACCCCCTGCGGGCCCCAGCGCACGGCAGCATTTTTCGTGAGCAACCGCACCGCACCCTTGGAAGCGGAATAGCCGGGATGCCCTTCCGCACTACTCACGAATCCCATGATGGAGGAGATATTGACGATCGAGCCCTTCCCCTGCCCTGCCATCACCTGGCCCACCAAAGTAGTCCCCAAAAACACGCCCGTCGCATTGATGGACATAAGCTGATTCCAGCCTTCCAGTGACAGCATATCCCCAACCGAGCTACCGCTGATGCCTGCATTATTCACCAGAATATCAATACGCCCGTAATCGGACAGCGCCCTTTCAATCAGCCGCTTCCAATCCGCTTCCTGTGCCACGTCAATTGCAGTAAAGCTCGCGCGCCCCTGCACAGCGTTGATATCGGCCGCCAGCGCTTCACCCAAATCAGCGCGACGATCAGCGATGATCACAATCGCGCCTTCCTTGGCGAATAGCCGCGCTTCCGCTTCGCCCACGCCACGCGCGCCGCCTGTGATGATCGCAACCTTATCCTTGAGCCGCATCTCCGTTTTCCTCCCTAAACCCGTTGATACCAGGCCTTGCTTCGCATCACGATCGCGACCACCGAAAGCATGACCGGCACTTCCACCAGCACGCCAACCACGGTGGCCAAGGCCGCGCCGGAATCGAAACCGAAAAGGCTGATCGCGGCTGCCACCGCCAATTCGAAGAAATTGCTCGCGCCAATCAGCGCCGATGGCCCGGCCACGGCATGGGCTGAACCGCATTGCCGGTTCAGCCAGTAAGCCAGCCCCGCATTGAAATAGACCTGAATGATGATCGGCACTGCGAGCAGCGCAATCACCAAAGGCTGAGAAATGATCTGCGGCCCCTGAAATCCAAACAGCAACACGAGCGTCAGCAACAGCGCCGAAAGTGAAACCGGCCCAAGCCGCCGCAATATCTGCGCCAGCGCCACTTCTCCACCCCGCGCCAGCAAGCGCCGACGCCAAAGCTGCGCCAGGATCACCGGCAACAAGATGTAGAGCAACACAGAAAGAAACAGCGTATCCCAAGGCACGATGATGGCCGAAAGCCCAAGCAGAAACCCAACCAGCGGCGCAAAAGCGATGATCATGATGGCATCATTCAACGCCACCTGGCTCAGCGTGAAATTCGGCTCCCCATCCGAAAGATTGGACCAGACGAAGACCATCGCTGTGCAGGGCGCTGCGGCCAATAGGATCAGCCCCGCGATATAGCTTTCAATCTGCGCTTCCGGCAGCCAGGGCCTGAACAGCCAGCCTATAAAAAACCACCCCAGCAGCGCCATGCTGAAAGGCTTCACCAGCCAATTCACGCCAACCGTCACCAGAATTCCACGCCAATGCTTGCCCACTTCCGCAATGGCACCGAAATCTACGCGCAGCAGCATCGGGATAATCATCAGCCAGATCAGCACGGCGACCGGCAGATTGACCTTGGCGAGGTTAGCCTCACCCAGAATGCGAAACGGCCCAGGCATCACCGCGCCAAGCCCAATGCCCACCACGATGCATAAAGCGACCCAAAGGCTCAGATAGCGTTCAAAGAAGCCAAGCCCCGCTTTTGCCTTATCCATCTGAACGAAGCCTAGCCCGCGCTCTTCACCTGGTTGGGCGATTGCATCTTCACCCCCGCCCATTCCTCGTAAAGCTGCGCGACCGAAGTCATATCCGCATCCGGGCCAAAGCGATTCTTCGCGATGCTCAGCATTTCGCGCGCCAGCGCCGCCATGGGGGCGGAAAGCCCAAAGGCCGCAAATTCCGCCACCGCCAAGGACAAATCCTTGGAGACAATGGCATTGCTCGCACCGCCCGAAAACTGCCCCGTCAAAACAGCACGCGGGAATTTCGTCACGGTTGAGCTATTCCGCCCCGTGCTGGCATTAATCACATCGCACATTAGCGCTGTATCAATGCCCGCCTTGGCGCCAAGCGCAAAAGCCTCAGATGTCAGCACCATGCCCGCGAGCGAGAGCAGATTATTCGCAAGCTTCATGGTTTGGCTGAGCCCCGGCGTATCGCCAATGGTGAAGACCGTGCGCCCCACCACCTGCAATAGTGGCATCACCTGTTGCAACGCCTCCGGTGCGCCGGAAGCAATCACGGCAAGCGCGCCGGATTCTGCACCATGCACGCCGCCGCTGATCGGGCAATCAATCAGCGCAATGCCTTTCTCAGCAAGTCCCGCGGCAATACGCTGCATCGCCGCGCTGCCAATGGTGGACATTTCGATATAGGTGCGCACCGCGCCAGGCATTCCGGCAATGCCCTCAGAGCCCAAAGCCACGCGCTCAGAGGTTTCAGCACTTGGCAGGCAGGCAAACACCACGCTGCATTGCGCAGCGACTGCAGCGACCGAGCCCATGGCCTCCGCCCCCGCTTCCGTCGCGCGCTGCATGGCTTCAGCGCGGGGATCAAACACCAGCATGCGCTTGCCCGGATTGCGCTGCGCCCAATCCGCCATACGCGTCGCTATCGGGCCACCCATGGCGCCCAGACCCAGAAAACCGATGCGTTCCATTTCCATGGCGTTGCCCTTCTCACATACTCAGAAAGACAGTCTTCACCGGATTGCGCAGAGTGACCAGTGCAGGCGAAGCGCCAGCCAGCCTTTCGCACCATTGGTCGCGGCGTAGCCGGATATGCGCGCTAATCCTCGTAGCGGTAGCGGAAATTGCAGTGGGTCGCCCCGCCCATGATGGTTTGCGTGCGTTCCAGCTTCAGCTTCGGGTCATAGCCCTGACAAAACGCCCCATCGCGATTGCAGGACAGAACCGCGCCCAATTCCGCCAGACCCATGGCGCGGTACATCTCCGCATAGCGGCAGCGCGTGACGTTGAAATCATAATGCTTGGCATCCTTGCGGATCGTCTCAATCTGCAGCGCATCCCCCTTGGTCCAGAGCGGCTGAAGGGAGATGAAATGTTCCAAGGATGGCGTCCCCTCCGGCCCTTGCTTGGCCATTTCCGCCGCGGTTTCCTTGGAAAGCTTGATGATGGCGGCCGAGAGGATGGATTTCGCCTTATCCTCTCCGAGTTGCGCCTTCATCTCCTCATAAATGCCCTTGGCGAAGGCGGCTTCGATCCGCCGCTGTTCAAGAATCCCTAATGCTTCTTCTGCCATATCCGCCCCCTGGGTTACGTGAGCAGCTTAGCGGGGCTGGGGCGCGGGATCAGCCCAGAAAATAACATAAAGACATCTTTATATGCTTCTTTCCCTCTAGCCCCACCCCGCGCCACGTGTTACCCGCCCCCCATCAAACGGAGAATTTGCCATGGCTACCGCCGATTACATCGTGAAAGACCTTTCCCTCGCCGCCTGGGGGCGGAAGGAAATTGCCATGGCCGAGGATGAAATGCCCGGCCTGATGGCGGTGCGCGCTGAATATGGCGCTGCCCGGCCGCTCAAGGGTGCCCGCATCGCGGGCTGCCTGCACATGACCATCCAAACCGCGGTGCTGATTGAAACCCTGAAGCACCTCGGCGCCGATGTGCGCTGGTCTTCCTGCAATATCTTCTCAACCCAGGATCATGCGGCGGCGGCGATTGCCGAAGCCGGCACGCCGGTTTTCGCCGTGAAGGGCGAAAC
>JAPLOJ010000239.1 GCA_026400795.1 Alphaproteobacteria bacterium | reverse complement strand
TGAGCGTGGTACCACGTGGTCGGTGGGGTTGACGCTGTACACCGATATGTCGGGTTTGGCCGTTCCCAAGGTCACGGCGCCACCGGTGCCTGCGGTGCGTTTACAGCGACCAGCAACCGAGCCAGATTGCCACGCCCCGCTGCCCGCGCCGCAGGCGTCAGCGCTTCGATGTTATACCCACCCACGCGGCGGAGTTGTTCGGGGAAGCGGGCGGCGATTTCCTCAGCCTCCCGCGCACCAAGTGCCCGCAGGCGCTGGATCAGATCAGCAATGCCGCCCGGAACTTCGGCGCCCAGATTATCCGGCAGATCGCCAAAGCGGAACCGAGACCCATCGGCCAGCAGCGCATCAATCGCCAGCACATTATCGGCCATCAGCCCGTAGCGGATGGATTTGGACCCGCAGGAATTATTCGCCGCCATGCCGCCAATGGTGCAGCGCTGCCAGGTGGAAGGGTCCACCGGGTAGAAAACGCCCTGTGCCTTCAGCGCGTCATTCAAGGCGCCCAAGGTGATACCCGGTTCCACCCGTGCCACGCCGGCCTTGGCATCCACTTCCAGCACGCGGCGGAGGTATTTCGTGCAATCCAGCACCAGGGCGCGGTTGACGGTCTGCCCGCATTGGCTGGTGCCGCCGCCCCTCGGCAAAATGGGCACGCCTTCTTCCCGGCAAATGGCCATTGCCGCTTCCACATCGGCGATGGAACGCGGCACCACCACCCCAATCGGTTCCTGCTGATAGATTGAGGCATCAGTGGCATAGCGGCCGCGATCGGCAGGGCGGAACAGCACCTCGGCGCTGGTCTCACGCCTCAAGCGGGCAGCCAGGCGGGGGTCTCCGGGGGCGATCCGGCCAGGGGGCAGGGCGTTCATTCTTCAGGGTCCAAAAACATCTTCTGCACGGGTGGTCTTGGCATGAATGGGGGGTTTCGCCCATGTAGGGGTCACAAACAAGGATTCCATCATGGCCTATTTCCAGTCCAAGCCCGTTTCCGGGCGCCATTTCCTGCAAATTCCGGGGCCCAGCAATGTGCCGGACCGGGTGCTGCGCGCGATAGACAACCCCACAATGGACCATCGCGGCCCGGATTTTGGCATCTTCGGCAAGGCTTTGCTGGAAAAACTGCCCCATGTGTTCAAGACCCAGGGCCCGGTGGTGATCTACCCCGCCAGCGGCACCGGTGCCTGGGAAGCGGCGCTGACCAATACGCTTTCCCCCGGGGACCGCGTGCTGATGTGCGAAACCGGCTGGTTCGCGCATCTTTGGCATGAAATCGCCTCTCGACTCGGGCTGGTCACGGATTACGTGAAAACGGATTGGCGCCGTGGCGCGGATGTGGAAGCGATTGAAGCGCGGCTGCGCGAAGACAAGGCCCATACCATCAAGGCCGTCGCTGTGGTGCATAATGAAACCAGCACCGGCGCCACATCGCGCATTGGCGAAGTGCGTCGTGCGATGGATGCGGCCGGCCACCCGGCGCTTTTGCTGGTGGATACCATCTCCTCACTCGGGTCCATGGATTACCGGCATGATGAATGGGGCGTGGATGTCACCATTTCGGGTTCGCAAAAAGGAATGATGCTGCCGCCGGGGCTTTCCTTCAACGCCGTCAGCGCCAAGGCGCTCAAGGCAAGTGATACCGCCAAGCTGCCGCGCAGTTTTTGGGATTGGAAGCCGATGCTCGCTTCCAACGCGACAGGCTACTTCCCCTATACGCCCGCAACCAATCTTCTGTACGGGCTGGATACGGCGCTGGATATGATGCTGGAAGAAGGGCTGGAAAATGTCTTCGCCCGGCACGATAGGCACGCGGAAGCCGCGCGCCGCGCCGTGCGCCATTGGGGTTTCGAGATCCAATGCGCCGATCCGCGCCATTACTCATCGGTGCTGACCGCTGTGCGCCTGCCGGAAGGCCATAGCGCCAATGCGCTGCGCGCCACCATTCTGGAACGCTTCAACATGAGCCTGGGTAATGGGCTTGGCCAATTGAATGACCGCGTCTTCCGCATTGGCCATCTCGGCGATTTCGGAGATCTGCAACTAACCGGCACGCTGAGCGGCGTGGAGATGGGGCTGCGCGCCGCGGGCGTGCCGCATCAATCCGGCGGCGTGCAGGCGGCGATGGATTATTTGAGCGGGAATGCGTGAGGGATTAGATGAAAGGCAAAAAACGGAGGGGCGCTGGCTCTCCGAACCTCCTCGCCAAAGGCTGTGAGGCCTTTGGAAACCGATGTTTAGGTTAAGGGTGATCCGACATGTGCCTTCGTATATTTCCGAAGACTCTGTTTTGAAGTATTTTGATTAAAATTCAGCAGTACAACGAGTGGCTCAGTTATGGCTGAATTGCCAACTGAACCTTACAAGGAGTTCTTCAGATACATAAAGGAGCTAGATTTTGGCTGTTATTTTTTAAGATTCAGCTTTCTCGCTACACGAAATCCGATCACCCTTGATTCTCCAGGTCGTCGACAAGCTTTTTGACAGGGCGATGGAGGCCGTTGCGAGGCGGCAGAGAAAATCCCTCCGGAGGAATAGTTTTCACTTCCGTTCGCCTAGTCAGAGCTTAATTTGGAGCATGGTTGATTCCCTATAAAATGATCATTTCTCAAAGATTTGATGGAGAATTTCTCGGAATGCTTGCGATTCGAGCGCGCCGGGTCGCCCCGAGGCGCCCCCGGCGCTTGGATCGGCGAGGTAGATCGACCAGGTCCGCGGCAACCATCGGCCGCAAGCCAGCGCCTAGCCGCCCCGCCCAACAACCACCGGCCCGAGAAGCTGGCTCGGGTGCGGGAAGTATCAGGCACCGTGCCTCAGGCGGACACAAGACAACCTTGCCGCGCTGCCATGCTTCAAGCCTGCTTGCCTCGCTCCCCCGCCAATAACGCCCGCTTGCGCGCCACCCCCCAGCGATAGCCCGTCACATCGCCATCCTTCCCCACCACGCGATGGCAGGGCACCGCCAGCGAAACTGGGTTCTGCGCACAAGCACGCGCGACCGCACGTGTCGCCTTGGGCTCACCCATGGCAGCGGCGAGCGCGCTATAGGTTGTGGTCTGGCCAAGCGGAATGCCGCGTAGCGCTTCCCAGACCCTGCGCTGAAAAATCGTGCCGCGCAGGTCAAGCGGCAAATCCAGGGCGGCGCGCGGTTCGGCGATGAAGCCAATCGCGCGCTTGGCCAGGGCGGCCAAAGCCTCGGGCGCTGCCTCCACCCGCGCCTTGGGGAAGCGTGCGCGCAAATCACCCTCCAGCGCATCGCGCGCCTCACCAAAGCCCAGGAAGCACACGCCTTGTTCGGTGGCGCCTAGCAGCAGCGGGCCGAAGGAGCTCTCGGCCCAGGCGATGCGAATGACCTCACCGGCGCCGCCACGCCGCGCACGGCCAGGGCGCATGCCAAGATGGCGCGCGGTATTTTCATAAACGCGGCTTTCGCTGCCAAAGCCTGCACCTGCCACGGCTTCCGCAACGCGCGCCCCTTCGGCAAGTGCGGCTGAAAGTCGCTTCCCGCGCACGCCCTCAGCATAGGAACGCGGCGTGACGCCGGTGATGTCCCGAAACATTCGCTGAAAGTGATGCGGCGCATAGCCAGCGCGCGCGGCGAGGCTCGCCAGCGATGGTATTCCTTCGGCTGCTTCGATCATGGCGCAGGCGGCACGCACCGCCTCCGCTTGCATCCGCGCGCGATCGCCGCGCGGGTCGCAGCGCTTGCAGGGGCGAAAGCCAGCGGCCTCTGCCGAGCCCCAATCGGCAAAGAAACGGACATGCCGGCGCAGCGGCGCGGGGGAAGGACAGCCGGGGCGGCAATAAATCCCCTGGCTGGTAACAGCGTAAAGAAAAGCGCCACAGGCGGACGCGGGATCGCGCGCCAGCACGGCGGCGAAGCGGGCATCATCAAGATTTTCGAGCGTGTCGTTCATGTTGGTAAGTTCGGCCAAGCGCGCCCCACGCGCCATCCGCTTTTTGCTTTCACTTAATTCCTGTGTCGCGGATCGTGGCCGATCCGCCCTCAGACGCCGGCGCGCGCCTCCGCGCGCTAGGCTTCGCTGCATAAGCAGCGGCGCCCATTCGGGCGCTCGCCCGCCTTTGGCGGGCGCAAGAGGCCAGATTTATTGCAGCAACCGCTTTGCGCATTAGGGCCGCCAAGTCCGGTGATAAGGATGCCCGGTCCTGATCGCCTGCACCCTGTAAAGCTGCTCGGCCAGCATGCCGCGCACCAGAAAATGCGGCCAAGTAAGCGGCCCGAGTGAGAGCCGATATTCCGCGCGCGCCTGCACGGCGGGATCCAGCCCCTCCGCCCCGCCAATGATGAAGCAGGCGCTGCGCCCGGCCTCATCCCAGCGTGTCAGCAGCGCGGCCAGGCTTTCCGTATCGGGCATGGCGCCGCCAAGGTCCAAGGCAATGGGCACCGCGCCGGCCGGGATGGCGCCCAGGATTGCGGCGCCTTCGCGGCGGCGGATTTCGGCTTCACTGCCGCGCGCTTCGGGGATTTCGACCAATTCGGGCGCCGGGCGTAGCCGCGCCGCGTAATGCGCGTAAAGGGCGGCTTCTGGCCCGGGCTTTATACGCCCGATGGCGATGATCCTAGTCGGGCGCGGCGTCGGAAGCCTCCGTCGTCAGCGGGCTTTCGGGGCCCCACATGCGTTCCAGGCGATAGAGTTCCCGCGCATCGGGGCGGAACAGGTGGATCACCAGATCGCCCGCATCAATCAGCACCCAATCGCCCGAGGCCTGAATGGCATCGCGCTTGATGTGCAACCCCGCCTTGCCGAGCGCTTCATCCAAATGCGTCGCCATGGCTTGCAATTGGCGTTCAACCTGGCCGGTCGCGATGATCAGCCGGTCCGTGTAATCGGCGCGGCCAGTCACGTCCAAGATCACGATGTTTTCGGCCTTGTCGTCTTCCAGGCTTTGGCGGGCGGCCTCTACAAGTATTTCCAGCCGGTCCGGTGCAATTTTTTCGCGCCGCCTGCCGCGGGCGGGGCGTGGCGCTGTGACCTTGGTGGCGGGTTTTGCCTTGGGCTCGGCCTTCGTCTTTGGTGCGGCCTTGCTGGCCTTGGCGGCAGGCTTTGGCGTTGGCTTAGCTGCCGCGGCTTTGGCGGCGGCGCGCTTCGGCGCTGGCGCGGCAGCAGCAGTTTTTGGCGCAGCCTTGCTGGCCTTGGCGGCAGGCTTTGGCACTGGCTTAGCCGCGGCGGCTTTGGTGGCGGCGCGTTTCGGCCCTGGCGCGACAGCCGCGGTTTTCGGCGCGGCCTTGCTGGCCTTGGCGGCATGCTTTGGCGCTGGCTTGGCTGCGGTGGCTTTGGCCGCAGCACGCTTCGGCGCTGGCTTGGCGGCAGCGGTTTTCGGCGCGGCCTTCACCTTGGGCGCGGCGGCGGCTTTCGGCTTGGGGCTGGCCTTGGCCTTGGTCGCGGCTTTGGGTTTTGGCTCGGCGGCGACGCGCCGCTTTGGGCTTTCTTCAGCCGGGGTGGGCTTGCGGGCTATGGCCGCCTCCTGTCTTTTTAACCAAGTGTCACCGGTGCAGCGCTGCCGCCCTTATTGCGGTGGCGGATGCGGCGTGTTCCCGGGCGGAAACGAAACACCATCTGGCGCGTTTCGTAGCCCGCTTCGGGCTGGCAAGCAACGCGCCGGGCCGGCAACGCTGGCGGCGCAGCACCGAAGCCGCCGCGCCATTCAGCGCCTGTCTGGTCCAGCCCGGGCGGGGCAGCACCGCCAAGGGAATAGAAGTGGCGATGCGGCGCCATGATTTCCAGCGGGGAAGCTGCACCAGATTATCCGCGCCAATCAGGAACACGAAAACCGCGCGCGGAAAGCACCGGTGCAGTTTTGCCAGCGTATCAGCCGTGAAGCGCGTGCCGAGCAGCCTTTCGATATCGGTCGCGATCACCCGCCTGCCATCGGCAATCCGCCTTGCACTGGCCAGGCGCTCAGCCAGCGGCGCCATGCCCGCGCGGGGCTTCAGCGGATTGCCGGGGGAGACCATCAGCCAGACCTGATCCAGCCCAAGCGCCCGCATGGCCTGGCGCGCGACATGGATATGCCCGGCATGGGCCGGGTTGAAGGACCCGCCCAAAAGGCCGATGCGGCGGCGGCGGCCATCGCCGAAACGGGATGGAGTCATAGCTTTAGGATAAACAGGTTCAGCGCCAGGGCGAAATGGCCATTACCGGAAGCGCACCACCACATCCTGTGCCTCACCAAGCCCCTCATAGCGCGCGGTCCAGACCTGACCCGCCACCACCGGCTGCGGCGGGGAGAAGGAGCCCAAGGAGATCATGTCCCCCTCTCGCAAGGGGCGCCCCTCCCGCGCCAGATCCCGTGCGATCCAGGCGAGTGCATTCAAGGGATGGCCGAGAATGGCCGCCCCCGGCGCGCGCGAAATCTCCCGCCCATCCTGATGGAGTGAAACACTCATGCGCCCCAAGGCCGCGGCGAATTCCGCGCTTGGCGTCACGGCAATGGGCCGGCCCTGTACGCCAAGCCGCGCGCCGACATTGGCAGCGAGCAGATCGCCAAGGCTTGGACGGTAATCGGGCGCATAGACCAGATCGGGCAATTCAATGAAGGGGATAACCTGATCAATATGGCGGATCAGCGCGGCATGATCATTGAGCGCAGCCTCCACACCACCCATGCCAATACGCACCAACATATCCGCTTCCAGCACTGGCACAGCGCCAAAGCGCGCTTCGATCTCGGCGCCCGAACTCGCGCGCAAGGTGGCGTGGAAAATACTGCCACGGATCGGGTGATCAATGCCGAAGCGTTGCTGGATAGCCGGATTGGTCAGGCCAAGCTTGAAGCCGACAACATCGCCCGGAGCATTTTCAAGCCAAGTGGAATCACTTGGCGACTCGGAAAATGCGACCAACGGAAAATTTTGCGGTTGAGCGAAAATCGCAATCAGCTTGTTCTGTACGCAGCGCCCCTCAGCGGGTGACAGCGCGGCGAAGGGGGTGGGCGATTGGCGCTGCAGTATCTGCCCGGCGAAGCGCGCAATCGCCGTATCATCCGGGCAGGCTGCCTCAGCGGCGGGCGTAAGCGCAAGGCCCATCAGCAGCGCCGCGAAAAACCGCCGCCCCATCACGGCCGGACCTGACCCGTGCCGAAAATTTTGTAGCGATAGGTGCAAAGCTGTTCGAGCCCCACAGGCCCGCGCGCATGCAGCCGCCCGGTCGCGATGCCGATTTCGGCGCCAAAGCCGAATTCGCTGCCATCGCAGAATTGCGTGGACGCATTCCAGAGCCCAACCGCGGAAGCAATGCCATCCAGGAATTGCTGCGCGGCAGCGGCATCTTCGGTGATGATCGCTTCCGTATGCTCACTGCCGAAGCGGCGGATATGCGCCAGCGCTTCGTCAACACCGGCAACCACTTTCACCGATAAGATCGCGTCCAGCCATTCAGTGCCGTAGTCTTCATCGGTTGCGGCGATCAGGCCGGGCACAATGGCGCTTGCTGCCTCATCAGCGCGGAAATCGCAGCCAAGGGCGCGCAAATCCGCAATTAGGGCGGGCAAAAGTGCAGGCGCGATGGCGGCATCAATCAGCAGGGTTTCGGTTGCGCCACAAACGCCGGTGCGGCGCATCTTGGCATTCGCCAGCACGGCGCGCGCCATGGCGTGATCCGCGCCAGCATGAATGTAAGTGTGGCAAAGCCCTTCCGCATGGGCCAGCACCGGCACACGCGCTTCTTCCAAAACGCGCGTCACCAGGCCCTTGCCGCCTCGCGGGACGATCAGGTCAATCAGCCCGGAAGCGCGCAGCATGGCGCCGACAAAGGCGCGGTCAGCACTCGGCGCAACCTGCACCGCAGCTTCCGGCAGGCCCGCCAGCTTCAGCCCTTGCGCCATGCAGGCATGGATGGCGGTAGCGCTTCGCAGACTTTCTGACCCGCCACGCAGAATCACCGCATTGCCAGATTTGAGGCAGAGCGCGGCAGCATCGGCGGTGACATTGGGTCGGCTTTCGAAAATCATGCCGATTACGCCAAGTGGCTGCGCCACGCGTTGAAGGCGCAGCCCATTGGGGCGCTGCCATTCCGCCAGCACGCGGCCAACGGGGTCAGGCAGCGCGGCGACTTCCTCAAGCCCTTTGGCCATGGCTTCAATGCGCGCAGCATTCAGCAGCAGCCGATCACGAAAAGCGGGCGACAACCCAGGCGCGGCGGCGATGTCTTCAGCATTGGCGGCGATGATCTGCGCTTGATGCTCACGCAAGGCGGCCGCCGCCAAAAGCAACGCCTGATCCTTCACCGCGCTTGGCGCGCCAGCCAGCGCAATAGTCGCCGCACGCGCGGCGCGCGCGGCTTGTTCCAAGGCCTGGGTGGGATCGGGGGGCATGGTGTTCACGGGCAGAAGATCCTTTCTGGCCAATCATAAACCCAATCGGCCCCTCGCGGCTATTCGATCTTGATCCCGCTTTCGCGAATGATGGGTTCCCATTTGGTACGCTCAGCAGCCCAGGCCGCGGCGAATTCCGTGGGCGTGGAGGGCATAGCTTCCAGACCATTGCGGTTCAGAATGCCGATCACATCCCTGTCTTCCAAAGCGATCCGCATGGCATGGGCCAGCCGTTCAACGGCAGGTTCGGGCGTCCCGCGCGGCGCCACCACCGCATACCAGGACGGCACATTGAAGCCAGGCAGGCCGGTTTCCGCGACCGTTGGGATATTCGGCAGCAGCCGAGAGCGTTGCAGCGTTGGCACCGCCAGCCCCCGCAGCTTACCGCTTTCAATATGCGTCATGACAGAAGGTGAGGTCGGGAAGCCGTAATCCAAGCGGCCCGAGATCATATCCGTCGCGACCAGCCCGCCACCGCGATAGGAGACCTCAATTGTCTCAATCCCGGCCATTTTGGCGAAAAGCAGGCCCGCCAATTGGGGCGCGCTGCCAATGCCACTATGGCCCCAGGAAAGCTCTCCGGGCCGCGCCTTGGCAGCGGCGATGATATCGGCCGCGGTGCGCCAGGGGCGCTCCGCCTGCACGGTCAGGATATTGAACAGGTCAACGGCGATTGAGATCGGCACCAGATCCCGCGCCGGGTCTATCGGCAGGCGCATCACCATGGGGCTGATCACCAGCGCGCCAAGCGTTGCCAGCAGGATCGTATAGCCATCGGCGGGGCTGCGGGCGACGATCTCGGTCGCCAGATTGCTGCCCGCACCGGGGCGGTTTTCCACAATCACCGGCTGGCCCAGCACTTCCGACATTTTGGGCGCAAAGGCGCGCGCCGAGATATCGGTGGCCCCCCCTGGGGTGAAGCCCACCACCAGGCGGATAGGACGATTGGGAAAGGGTGCCTGCGCCAGCGCGGGGGCAGCAAGCAAGGGGCTGGCCGCGATCAAAGCGCGGCGCGTTATGATGTCTCTCGGCATGGCGGCGCCCATATCAGGCTTTGGCGGCGCTTGCATCCCCTTTCCGATTTTGTCCTGGGGCGCTACTGAACCCTTATGGAAGCCAGCTTCTCCGCGCAGCTTCTGCGCGCCACCCGTGCGGAAGGGCGCGGCTGCTGAGGCCTATGTGAACCATGTGATCGAGGTCGCCGCGATCCTGACCGAACAGGACGCGCCAGAGGAAGCCACCCTGGCCGGGCTGCTGCATGACACGGTGGAAGATACCGAGACCACTGACGCCGATCTTATCGCTGTTTTCGGCCCTGTGATTGCGGGCTTGGTGGCGGAAGCGACCGATGATACAGAAAAGCCTAAGGAAATCAGGAAGGCCTTGCAGATCAGCCAGGCGCCAAAGCATAGCGAAGCGGCCAAGCAGTTGAAACTAGCCGATAAGCTTTCGAATCTGCGCTCCATCGCCGATAGCCCCCCGGCGAATTGGAATCATGCGCGCCGCATTGAATATGTCGGCTGGGCGGGGCGCGTGGCCGCTGGGCTGAAGGGTGTGAATCCCGGTCTGGATACCCTGTTCGATGCGACCTATCGCGCAGCACTGACAAGGCTGGCGAGTGAAATGACATGAAGCGGCGGCTGTTTTTGGCGAGTGCTGGCCTGCTGGCTGCGCCAAACCTTGCGCTGGCGCAGCAGCGCGGTATCACGCTACTGGTGCCCTTTGCCGAAGGCGGCAGCACGGATCAGGTGATGCGCGCGGTAGCGAAATACGCGAGCAAAGCGCTAGGCCAGGAAGTGCGGCTGGATAATAAGCCAAGCCGCACGGGGCTCAGGCTTTTGTCGCAGCTGCGCAGCGCGCCGCCGGATGGATCAGTGGTGATGCTGTTTCCGGTAGCGACGCTCCGCGCCTTGGTTGAGCGCGGCGTGGATTTCAACATGGGGCGGGATGCCACGCCCATCATGTGCCTCAGCCGGCTGGCGCGATTTCTTGGCGGAAGCACGCCAGAAGCCAGGCCAGCTTTCCTTCGGCAGTGTCGGCGTGGGCTCGGTGGGCCATGTCACCATGGCGCGGCTGATGGTGAAGGAAAATATCCAGGTCGTGCATCTGCCTTTCCGCGGTGCCGCCGATGGTGTCGAAGCGCTGATGGCGGGGGATCTGGATGTGATGGCCGGCGGTGCGCGGCTACACACGGCGGTGGATCAAGGCGAAGCACGTTGGCTGACATTGTGGTCGCCCACGCGCAATCCGCGCTGGCCTGATGTGCCGACCCTGGTTGAGCTTGGCTATGGGCTGACCGAAACCGCCCCCTTCGGGCTGATCGGCCCGCCCAATATGCCGGCAGCCGAACGCAAAAGATTGGAAGAGGCCTTCGCGGCGGCGTTGCGGTCGCCGCAGGTGCGCAGCGTCATGGCGCGGCTTGGCATGACCGAAGATTTGCGTGATGGCGCCGCCTATTCCGCCTATCTGGCGGCAACGGCGGGTGAAGAAGCGGCACTCGGCCTACGGCCGGAAGCGCGGCAGTGATCCAGGCCGCAGCGCCGGCGCTTATTCTTGCATCTGCTTCCACGGCGCGGCGCGCGGTGCTTGAAGGCGCTGGGCTGCGGTTTGAGACACGCGTGGCTGGCGTGGATGAAGCCGCCATTAAGGAAGCCGCGCAGGCCGAGGGTATTCCCGCCGAAGATGCCGCGTTGATGCTGGCTGATGCGAAGGCCGTGCGCGTGGCCGCGCAAGCCCCGGATGCGCTGGTGATTGGCGCTGATCAATTGCTGGTCTGCGAAGGCGTCTGGTTCGACAAGCCGCCCGATATGGGAGCGGCGCGCGGCCATTTGCAGCGCCTGCGCGCACGCCAGCATGAATTGGTGACGGCGCTTGTGTGCCATCGCGGTGGGCAGCGCATCTGGCAGCATGTGGCGAAGCCGCGCTTGACCATGCGCGACTTCTCCGACGCTTTTCTGGACGCCTATCTGGCTGCGGAGGGCGAGGCTTTGCTTTCCTCGGTCGGTGCCTATCGGCTGGAAGGCCATGGGGCGCAATTATTTGATCGGATTGAGGGTGACCAGCCGGCCATTCTGGGAATGCCCTTGCTGCCCTTGCTTGGGTTTTTAAGGCAGCATGGGGTGTTGTTGCGGTAGCGGCTGTTCACAGACTCATCCGCCGCGTCAGCCCAGTCAGCCGGTCCATCAGGAACATCAGCACCATGATCGCCAGAATGAGCACGCCTGAAACGGCGGCAACGCGCACATCAAGCGTGCTTTCCATCATGCCCCACATGCGGATGGGCAGCATATCCGTCCGCGCGCTGGAGAGGAAAAGCGAGACCGGCACATTATCCATGGATGCCACAAAAGCCAGGAAGGCGCCGGCGAAAATGCCAGGGGCGATCAGCGGCAAAGTGATGCGCCGGAAGGTCATGAAGCGCCCTGCCCCCAGACTGGCCGAGCTTTCCAATAGCGCCGGTTCCAATTGGGTGACGGTCGCCAATGTTGTCCGGAAGACAAAGGGCGCAATGACCACCAAATGCCCACCAATCAGATGCGTGAGCGATGGCCGTAACCCAAGCAATGAGAAGAACATCAGCGTCGCCAGCCCATACGCAAGTGAGGGCAAGATCAGCGGCGACAGGAAGCTCGCTTCCAAGGCGCGTGCCGCCGGCCTCCGGGACCGCCCGATGGCGAGTGCGGCGAGCACGGCAAGAATACTCGCCCCCAAAGTCGCCATGCCGGCGACCCAAAGTGAATTACCCGCCGCGCGATGGATATGCGCGGATCGCGTTGTATCAAACAGCGCTTGATACCAGCGGAGCGACAATTCCGGCGGCGGAAATTTTAGGGAGGCCGAGGTGGTGAAGCTGGTGATCAACACAATGAACACCGGGCCAACCAGGATCAGCAGACCAAGCAGCGTGAGCCCGCCGAATACCAGCGAAAAGCTTTGATCAGCGAAGGTGCGGCGCTGGCTCATTCAATCGGTCCTTGCATAGCGGCCAAGCCAATTCAGCATCATGATCCCCGCCAGCACCGTCAACAGCAGCGTGACGGAACAGACAGCGGCGAAGGGCCAATCATAGACCACCATGGCCTGTTGCCAGATCAGCGATGGCAAATAGACAAGCCGCGCGCCCCCAATGACAGATTGCGAAATGAAAGCAGTGCAGGCGGAAGCGAAAACCAGCGTGGCGCCGGCGATCCAACCAGGCAGGCTAAGCGGGAGGATGACGCGAAAGAAGCTCCGCCACATCCCAGCGCCCAAAGCGCGCGAAGCGTCCAGCAGATTGGGATCAAGCCCGCGCATGACCGAGATCAACGGCAGCAGCATCAACGGCATTTCAATCTGCATCAAAGCAAGGATCAGCCCCGTTTCCGTCTGCAATAACCTGAGCGGCGTGGCACTTAGGCCAAGTGACAGCACTACCTGATTGACCAGGCCTTCCCGCGCCAAAATCACAATCCAGGCGAAGGTGCGAATGACCACCGAAGTCAGCAGCGGCAGCAGGATGATGAAGATCAGGATCTTCTGGGTGCGCGGGCTTGCGTTGCAGAAAAACACCGCGAGCGGCCAGGCAAAAAGCGATGTCGCCAGCACCGCCGCCACACCAAGCCGAAGCGTGTCCCAGACGACGCCGCGATAAAAGGCGTCGCTCCAGAATTTGGTCCAGTTATCCAAACCCCATTGCTGTAAATCCTGATCAGCATGGAGCGAGATGCCAAGCAACAACAGCAGCGGTGCCGCGAATAACGCGAGGTAGACAATCCCCAAAGGCGCGGCCAGGCGCCAATCCACCGCTGCTGCGCGCATGATGCTACTTCGTGATCTCGCGGTTGAAGCGATCAATCCAGGCGGCGCGGCGCGGGTTGATCACGTTCCAATCATGCGTGACCATCTTGGACAATTCATCGAGCGACTTGATGTCCAGATTTGGCGTCAGCTGCACATCCTTGTTCACCGGGATCATGTTGAAGGGTGACAATTGCAGCTTGCTTTGCGCTTCTGCGGAAAGTGCCACATCAATATAGCGATGCGCATTGGCCTTGTTTTCGGCACCCTTCACGATGTGCAGCGTGGTGGCGAAGGTGATGGCGCCTTCGCTTGGCGCCACAAAGGCAATGTCAACGCCGCGTGCCTTCAAGGTCGCGGCGTTGTTCGTATTGGTGTACATGATGTCAATCTGGCCTTGCTGGAACAGGCCAGGCAGGGCCGCCGGCGTGGAAACCGCCGCGACCTTCGGCAGAACTTCCCTCAGCTTGGCGAAAATAGGTTCGACATTGGTGATGGAACCGCCGAACACCTTCGCCATTTCAATCAGCGAAACCGTGCCGAACGTGGTCTGAAAACCCGTGAGGCCGAGGCGCTCCACATAGGGTGAGCGGAACAGATCCGCCCAGCTTTTCGGCGGTTCAGGGAATTTCTTCGGGTTGTAGCAAATGCCAACCACCTGCACATTAACCGTCGCTGAATCAGCGATCAGCATGCCATCAGGCAGCTTGCCTGCATTGGTGATGAGCTTCGGGTCAATCGGCTCAAACAACCCTGCCTGGCGCGCGGCTGCCGCCGGCCCGGGGTCCAGCACGAAGCAATCAAAGGGGGCAACGCCGCGCGCAGCGCGCACCTTGGCAACCTGGTCCACCGCGAAAAGCGGTTCGAAGGCAACATTCACATTATGCCGTTGACGCAGCAGGGGGGCGACGACTTCGCGGTAAGCTTCGTCCCAGGTGCCGGGATAGATCGCGGCAGTCATGGGGCCGGAAGCGCGCGCAATGCTGGGCGCTGCAAGCGCACCGGCCATGCCGGCAAGGAAAAGGCGTCTGGATACCATGGGAATTCTCCTGGGGTTTACTGGGTGGATAGGGGAAAGATCGAAGGCCGCGCTTCAGGCGTCAGCGCGCAATGCCAAATGCCAGGCAAGGATGAGGTATCGCCGGGATGCCGCGCGGTCGCGATTTTGAGCGTGGTGCCATTGCTAGCCGCGACATCATGGATCAACTGCCCACCAATCGGCAGGCTGAGCGTCAGCGTCACCGGAAAGCGATCCGGCGCGGCTTCGCGCACCAGCATCAATTGTTCGGGGCGGATGGAAACCTGCACCGGCTTACCTTGCGGCCGGTTAGGCGCATTGCAGGGCAGCACCGCGCCAACCGAAAGCCTAATCCCACCATCCGCGACAATACCATCAAGGATATTCGACGACCCGATGAAGCTATTGACGAAGGGCGTCGCCGGTTCGTCGTAAATCGCAACCGGCGTGCCCAATTGCTCGATCCTGCCGCCATTCATCACGGCGATGCGATCAGCGATGGACATGGCTTCTTCCTGGTCATGCGTGACCAGAATGGCAGTCAGGCCGAATTGGCGTTGCAGGCGCTTGATTTCGATCTGCATATCCAGCCGTAAATTCTTATCCAGTGCGGCGAAGGGTTCATCCAGCAACAGGATGCGCGGCTGCACGGCCAAGGCACGCGCCAGCGCGATCCGCTGCTGCTGCCCGCCCGATAACTGCCTGGGCTTGCGATCCGCAAAGCCTTCCATGCGCACGGTGGCGAGCATTTCAGCCACGCGCGCGCGCTGTTCTGCCTTGCCCACACCGCGGGCCACCAGGCCATAGGCGATATTCTCGGCCACCGTCATGTGCGGGAATAGCGCGTAATTCTGAAAGACAATGCCGACTTCGCGCAGATTGGGCGGCAGATCATCCACGGCGCGATCACCAATTACCACCTGCCCGGAAGCCTGACGAATAAAGCCCGCGACGATACGCAGCAGCGTCGTCTTGCCGCAGCCAGAAGGGCCGAGCAGCGCGACCAGCTCGCCGGCTTTCACTTCCAACGTCACATCATCAACGGCACGCGCATTGCCATAGCTGTGAACGATCCCGTTCAGCAGCAATTGCTGCGAGGTCAAGCGCTGGGCAGATTGAGACAGGGTTGTAACCTCCCGAAGATGATCAGGAGCAGGCAACTTCCATGCCATGAAGCGAAGCAGAGAAGGTCTGACTTTGCCCAATAAAGGCGCAGATGAATTGCCTTATTTTTACGCTTTTGCCTATTTTTGTCCCTCAAGACCCCAATAAAAAAAGGGCGGCCCCGCAGGGCCGCCCCCATTTTTCGCGCAGGTCGCGATGGATTAGAAATCCATCCCGCCCATGCCGCCACCCGGCGGGCCACCAGCAGCCGCACCCTTGGGTTCCGGACGCTCAGCCACCATCGCTTCGGTGGTGATCAGCAAGGAAGCGACAGAAGCCGCATCCTGCAGCGCCGTGCGCACAACCTTGGTCGGGTCAATGATGCCGGCCGCAACCAGATCCTTGTACTCGTCCTTCTGCGCGTCATAGCCGTGGGTATAGGTGCCATCGCGCAGCACTTCACCCGCGATCACAGCGCCGTCCTTGCCGGCATTCTCGGCGATCTGCTTCAGGGGAGCCTGGATGGCGCGGCGGATGATTTCGATCCCCACCTGCTCATCATTATTGGCACCCTTGAGGCCACCGAGGTTGGTCGAAGCGCGGAGCAGTGCCACGCCACCACCAGGCACGATGCCTTCCTGAACGGCAGCGCGGGTCGCATGCAGCGCGTCGTCCACGCGGTCCTTGCGTTCCTTCACTTCCACTTCGGTGGAACCACCGACGCGGATCACGGCAACGCCACCGGCGAGCTTCGCCAGACGTTCCTGCAGCTTTTCACGGTCGTAGTCCGAAGTGGTTTCTTCGATCTGCGCCTTGATCTGCTCGCAACGGCCAGAGATTTCTTCCTTCGCACCAGCGCCATCGACGATGGTGGTGTTTTCCTTTTCGATCCGAACCATCTTGGCGCGACCGAGCTGCGCCAGCGTGACGCTTTCAAGCTTGATGCCAAGATCTTCGCTGATCACTTCACCACCGGTCAGGATCGCGATGTCTTCCAGCATCGCCTTGCGACGATCACCGAAGCCAGGCGCCTTCACGGCCGCGATCTTGAGGCCACCGCGCAGCTTGTTGACCACGAGGGTCGCGAGCGCTTCGCCTTCCACATCTTCGGCCACGATCACGAGCGGACGGCCGGACTGCACAACCGCTTCGAGCAGCGGCAGCATCGGCTGAAGCTGAGACAGCTTCTTTTCGAAGATCAGGATGTACGGATTGTCCATTTCCGCGATCATCTTTTCCGCATTCGTGATGAAATACGGGGAGACATAGCCGCGGTCGAACTGCATGCCTTCAACGACATCAAGTTCGGTCTGGATGGACTTGGCTTCTTCAACCGTGATCACGCCACGCCTTCATTGCCGACCTTTTCCATGGCCTGGGCAATCATTTCGCCGATCTCGGATTCGCCATTGGCGGAAAGCGTGCCAACCTGCGCCACTTCGGCAGAAGTGGTGATCTTCTTCGTCTTGGCTTCCAGTTCGGCCACGACGCTTGCCACGGCCTTATCAATGCCGCGCTTCAGATCCATCGGGTTCATGCCGGCGGCAACCGCCTTGGCGCCTTCGCGCACAATGGCTTGCGCCAGCACGGTCGCGGTGGTGGTGCCATCGCCCGCCGTGTCATTGGTCTTGGAGGCGACTTCGCGCACCATCTGCGCGCCCATGTTTTCGAACTTGTCAGCCAGTTCGATTTCCTTCGCCACCGTCACACCGTCCTTGGTGATGCGCGGCGCGCCGAAGCTTTTGTCGATGACGACATTGCGGCCCTTGGGGCCGAGGGTGACTTTTACAGCGTCGGCCAGGATATCCACGCCGCGGAGCATCCGCTCGCGAGCCTGGGCACCGAACTTAACGTCCTTAGCAGCCATGTTTGCGTATCCTTTTCAGGTTTTATTTGGAAAATCGGCGATCAGGCGGTCAGGATGCCCATGACGTCGGATTCCTTCATGATCAGGAGCTCCTCGCCATTCAGCTTCACTTCGGTGCCGGACCACTTGCCGAAAAGGATGCGATCGCCAGCCTTGACGTCGAGCGGACGAAGATCGCCCTTTTCGTTCAAGGTGCCGGAGCCGACGGCGACGACTTCGCCTTCTTGCGGCTTTTCCTTCGCGGTGTCGGGGATGATGATACCACCAGCGCTCTTTTCTTCCGCGGTAACGCGGCGAACCAGAACGCGGTCATGTAGGGGACGAAAGGTCATAAGATCCTCTCCTGAGCCTCGGGTTGATGACGGCTCGCTCTGGGAAGCCTGACCGGTTGCCGAAGCACCCCGACCGTTAGCACTCCCCCCAGAGGAGTGCCAGCGACTTAGGCCGCGCGGCGCGGCGCGTCAAGCGTTTGGCAGCACTCGGGGAATGCTAGTGCCAATATGTTGATATCAAATAATTTTCTTGCAAAACCCCGGAGTCGTCATGGCAAGCTTGCCGAAGGCCCGGGTGGCTTGCGCCGCCGGCAGCGGCTGAAGGAGGCCACAGGAAAGACCATGAGCCATAAGTTTCAGGGGTTGGAAAGCGTGGTACGTATGCCGGATTGGCGGCTGACCACGGCCGAATTGGTCTATCATCTGCCCGATCACCCGCATGTGCTGCAAAGCTTCATCTGGCAGAAGCTGGACCGTGCGCCGGATTTCCCGGAATTGGACCGCTTCCTGGCCTTTTGGCAGCGCGAAATTGATGGGCCTTTGCATTCCGTGCGGGTGGCTTCCGCCGCGCTGACGCGGCCAGCGGAGCTTCGGTATGCGAATGGGGTGTTTACCTTGCACTGAAACCCCTCGACACTGGGCCATCAGTGAAAGCGGGGCAGCCAAGCCATGCGCCATATCCAGCAACCGGGGCCTGCGGGGCCTGAGCGCATCATCGCCCATCCGGTGCGTGCCCAGGCGGTTGATGTAGAATTGCCACGCGGCACCAGTCTGCTGACGGCACTGCATGATCTGGCGCGGGCGCATGGGGCGGAGGGTGGCTGCCTCACGCTTTCAGGCGGCGCGCTTGGGCCTTTTGCTTATGTGATCCCGGCGCTCGCGCCTGACCCATCCCATGCGGCTTATTATAGCGACACCTTTCGCCCCGCAGGTGCGACGCGGCTGGATATCGCTTCCATCACGGTCGGCTTTCGTGACGGCGCGCCCTTCTTTCACTGCCATGGCTTCTGGACCGAAGCCTATGGACGGCCAGGTGGTGGCCATATGCTGCCTGATGAGACCATCATCGCCGTCCCGATCCGTGCCACGGGTGTGCTGATTTCCGGCGCGCGGTTTGAAGCCCTCCAGGATGCGGAGACCGGGTTCAAGCTTTTCACCCCGGTCGCCACCACGCCGCCGCGTGCGGGCAGCGCCAATGGCATCGCGATCCGGCTTTGCCCGAACCAGGACATTACCGCAGCACTTGAAGCGGCGACGGCGGGCGCTGGCTTTGCTGCAGCGCGGCTGCATGGCGGTGTCGGCAGCATCATCGGCGCGCGCTATGACAATGCGCCGCCGGTGGATAATTTCGCAACCGAAATGCTGATCCGCGATGGCGTGATCCGCCCAGGGGCCACACGGCTAGATGTGGCGATGGTGGATTTGACCGGGCAGTTGAGCGCGGGGGTGCTGACCCCCGGCGATAATCCCGTGCTGATGACGCTGGAAGCGGTGCTGACGCCGAACTAAAGATACTTGCCGCGCTCCAGAATCTCGAGCGTATACTCCTTATAGGTGATGCCGAGTTCCTCAGCGCGCGCCAGGCGCCTTAGCGCAATCTCGCGCGGCGGGGTCTTCCAGGCGCGCTTATGGGCACGGCGCCAATTCCAGGCGCGCCAGGATGCGTTGATATCTTCTTCTTCATCCAGCGGTGGGCCGCCATTATGGCGGGGGGCTGGTGGGAGCATGTCAGATGCCACTCACCGGCGGCATGGTGGCGGCGAAGGATGGGCGGTCTGACGCGCGGTCAAACCAGGCGGCCAGGCCCGGCAAGGCATCACGCCAGGCCCAAACGCGGTGGCGCCTTTCGCAATAGCCAAGTACCGCGAGCAGAGCGAGGAAGCCGGCATCAGGCGCGGCATAGGTGCCACGCGCGACATCATCTTGCAGTGCGGCGGCGATGCGCGCGGCGCGGGTTTCTTCCAAAGCAATAACGCCGGGTGATCTTTCGGATACCGGCCGGCGCAATTCGCGGTTCCAGACCGCGATGCCATCCAACATGCCAAGAACGCGGCCATAAGCGGCAAGCCGCTTCCAGCCATCCGCGCCATCACCCAACAGGCGCTTGTCGGGCGCAACGAGGCTATCCAGCACCATCAGGATGGGCGTGGTTTCCGTGACCGTGGTGCCATCCGCCAATACCAGTGAAGGCACACGCCCCACAGGGTTATGCGGCAGTAGGGTGGAGGCGGGATCCCGCAGCGTGGTTTCCACAAAGGGAATGCGCCCTTCAAGGGCAAGTTCCAGCACCGCCATGCGGGCGATACGGGCATAGGGGGAGCCGGCGGAATGAAAAAGCTGCATGGGGTTAGGCTAACCCGTCATGCCCCATCTGACGAGGCCCGGCATTTCACCCCTGGCGGCTTTGGGTTACACCCCCGCCCATGAACGCGAAGACCCAATATGACCCCGCCGCCGATGGCTGGACGGATTTCGTCTGGCATGAGGATGGCTTCCCCGCTTTAGTTGGCCCCTTCTGGCACAAAACCGTGGACGGCAAGCGCCTGCATGGGCTGCTGGTGGAAGAAAAGCACAGCAATATCCACGGCATTGTCCATGGTGGCATGATCTCCACCTTTTTGGACCAAACGCTTGGGCATACCGTCTGGGAAGCCTCTGACCGCGGGCCGAATGTCACCATTCAGTTGAATGTGCATTTCATCTCCGGCGCCAAACAGGGGGATTTCCTGGTGGCGGAGGGCGAGGTGATGCGCGTGACGCGCTCCATCGTGTTCGTGCGCGGGCGGCTGACCGCGGGCGATAAGTTGATTGCCCATGCGGATGGGGTTTGGAAGCGGTTGGGGGCAAGTTGAGGGTATTGATCTTTTTGCCGATCCCCGCCAGCCGATCGAGGCGAAAACCTAACTGGATTGGGAAAAACCCCGACTAAGGCTTAAATCGCTTAGCCATGCACAGCCTCTTGCGCTTCCACCACCCCTGCCAACTTGTTATCTGACCCGTAACAAAAAAGGACAGTCCGGGGCGTTGCTTTGGTAGCAGCCTCCACGGGCGTGAGGACGATTTCGGACAATCCCAAGGTAAGCACACCCGCAACAATCTGACTGGCAACGATAGCCCCTTTCAACGCCGGGCCGGGGCCACGCGTGTAGAGCCTGTAAATGTCGCAGGACTTGTCGCCATCTGGTGTTGTAGCGCGCGGAGTACCTAGTTCTGCCAGCACTGATACTCTACTCTGTCCTATCACAAATTTATTGATATCGACGGGATCGGGACGGCTTGCATGCATCACCGCAGAGCAGCCCGGTAAAGCTGAAATCAGCAATAATGCTAGTGAAAGTCGCACACGGGAAAACATACAAACCCTCCAGAAAATCGGCTGAAAGGACATTGAAGAATTTTCAGGAAGATGCAACAATTTTATTCTCATTGGACTCGCCTCAACCTTCCAATCATGGTCTGAGCCTTCCCTAAAGGCCCATCAAAACTACAACAGGAGGAATTAATGATCCACCGTAGAAACCTCCTCGCCGCGCCCTTCGCGCTGGCAGCCGCATCGCAACAGGCCGCCGCGCAGTCCGGCGCTGCCTGGCCCGCCGGGCGGCCCATTCGGCTCGTGGTTGGCTTTCCGCCTGGTGGCTCAGGCGATTTCCTGGCGCGCACCCTGAGCGAACCCCTCGCCCGCGAATTGGGTGGTGCGACCATCCTCGTGGATAACCGCCCAGGTGCTGGTTCCAATATCGCCGCCGAACATGTCGCGCGGAGCGAGCCAGATGGCTATACCATCCTGCTTGGCGGCAATTTCACCCATTCGGTGAACCCGGCCCTTTATCGCCGCCTGCCCTTTGATCCCATCAATGATTTCACGCCCATTACGCGGATCAGCGATTTGCCGCTGATCATTGCCGTACGCGCCGATGCCGGGATCAATAATTTGGCGGAACTTGCCGCGCGCATGCGCGCCCAACCGGGGCGCTGGAATTACGCCACGCCGGGCATTGGCACGCCAAGCCATTTGGTCGGCGCCAAGCTTGCCAAGGTAACGGGTGAGGATATCACCCATGTTCCCTTCCGCGGTGGCGCGCCTTCCCTGCAAGCTGTGCTGGCGGGGGATGTGCAAATCCTGGTCGGCACGCCGCCCGTGGCGCTGCCGCAAATCCGCGCGGGCACCTTGAAGGCGCTGTCGCTCAGCACCCGCCTTCCCTCCCCCGCTATTCCCGATGTGCTGGGCAGTGAAGCCGCCGGCCTGCCCGCGCTGGATATCACCGGCTGGTGGGGTGTTTGGACCGCGGCGCGTTTGCCCAACCCCATTCGCGATCGGCTTTTCACTGCCTTTCGTGCGGTGCTGGCGCAACAAGCCGTGCAGGCGCGCTTGGCACAGGAAGGGCTGCAAGCCTTGACGAGTGAAAGCCCAGAAGCCTTTGGCCGTTTCGTGCAGGCGGAAATGCCGATCTGGGCCGAAATTGTGAAGGATGCCGGCGCGACCGCGGATTAAATCACACCATCGCCGCCGCTCATGTTCAAAGCTTGCCCTGTTCCTTCAGCACTTCTTCCGCAACACGCAGCGCATCAATCGCTGCGGGAAAGCCGCAATAGGCAACGGAATGCGTGAAGATTTCTGAGATTTCCTCAGCCGTGCAGCCATTATTCAGCGCTGCCACCAGATGGATGCGCAGTTCATGCGGGCGATTGAGCGCGCAAATCATCGCAAGCGTGATCAGGCTGCGTTCGCGCCGATCAAGCCCCGGCCTTTGCCATAGCGTGGCATAGGCGAATTCCTCGGAAAGCCGGCGCACTGCCGCGTTGAAGGGATTGGTGCCGGCATCGCGCTTTTCCATATAGGCGCGGCCCAGCACTTCATGCATCACAGCGCGGCCTTCTTCGCGTAGTGCATCATGGGCTTCTTGCTGATCCATTATTCTATCCTTTCGGGTGATGCCGTATTCAAGGTGAAGTCGGCGCCAGAGAAAACATCGTCGTATCCTGCAAATCCTTGCCGAACCAGGAACGTATGCCGGCGCTATGACTGGAAAGCGCACGCGGCAAGCCATTTTCCACCATCACCGGCACATCATGCCCGGGGATCAGCACGCATCCGGGATGGGTGCGGCAAATCTCCCACACCATTTCAATCGTCGCGCGGCTGACAGCAGCGTCATAGGTCATGTCGGTGGTGCGCGTGATCAGCTCCACGCGGTTCTTCACCGCATCCTGCAACAGCACCACCGTCTGCGGCGCGCCTTCAATCAGGAACAGCAAATGCCCAGGCGTATGGCCCGCCGAAAGATGCGCCGTGATGCCAGGCAGCACTTCCTGCCCATCATCCATCAATTGCATGGTCGGCCAACGGCTGAGCGCTTCAACCGCGTGTTCCGGCACGGCAGTCTCACCCCATCCCACGCCAAGCGCCCACGCCAATTCCTTGCGCCCAACATGAATCCGCGCATCGCGGAACATGGGCCAATTCACCACATGATCATGATGCAAATGGCTGACCAGCAAATCCGTCACATCGGAAAGCTTCACGCCCTGCTTGGCGAGCGCTTCGACCAGCGGCTTGCGCATGCCATAGCCGCCGCCATCCAGCACCACGATACGACCATGGCCGCGCAGCAGCGCCACCGTGCTCCAGCCCAGGCCCCCATGCTGCGTGGATTTGCCCGGGTAGCCCTGGATCAGAACATCAATCCGCCAATCGCCGCTGTTGAATTGCATGGCGCGCTTCCTTCCCATCTGTTTGAACGCAGCATCCCCAAAAGATGCGCCTCGGTCCAGCCCTTCCGGACAGGCGCTACTGCCTTGGTGCCTGCCCCGCCGGTTCCTGACCAATCCCAAATATGCCGCGCAGAAAACCGGGGGTGAGTGCCGCCAATGGATTGATGCTGGTCTGCGGATCGCTGAGCGGCCCGCGCATGCGGTAGGCAACGGCAAATAACCCGCCACCTTCTTCCGGGCTGAAAAGCCGACCAAAAACCGGAATGCGCCCAAGCAAACTATTGAAGATATAGGCCGGCACAATGGTGCCTTCCATGTCAAGCGTGTCACGCGCTCGATCAATGCGCCCCTTCGCCGTCAAACCAAGGGAAGATGAAAAGGCGCGCACATCCCGCAACACCAGCGCCTCATGGCTCAGGCTGAAGGGGAGTGTCGCGCGCGTGAAATTCAGCCCAGGGCCACTGAGCGCATCCACCAACCCGTAAAGCGTCATGGCCTGCAGGACCTTGCCAAGGCCTGGCGCATCGCGCACGGCGAAATCCTCCAGCACCGCATCTCCGCTCAGCGTGGCGCCGGGGCGGGAGTGATCATAACTTGCGGTCACCGAAAGCTTCCCGCCTTGCAGGCTTTTCAGCACATCAAAGGCACGCAGCAATTCGCCGCCATTATCGCTTGTCACCGTTACCGCGCGGCGCTGGCCATTGGGCGTGATCGTGACGGTGAAGCCGCCGCGTTCGGACAAGCGTCCATTGATGCGCGCCTGCTGCATCACCCCAAGGCTATTGACCAATAATTGCGCCTCAAGCGCGCTTACCTCACGCTGATGTGGCAGCAGAACCCGTTCAAACCGCGCTACCAATTGGGCCGCCGCGCTTTCTTCCGGATTGGCCTCTGGCACCTCATGCCGTGCGAGGACGGGCGCCAGATCAAGCACCGGCCCAGTCAAGGAAATGATCCATTGGCCTGTGCCGCGCTGTGCCGGCGGGCGCAACAGCCCGCTGAAACGCGAACGCCCGATATTCGCGCTGGTCAGGTCTATGCGTTGCGGGACGTTCTGGCGAAGCTCACTGGCGCGGCCCCGCACCTGTGCATCGGGCGTTTCAATACGAAAACTTTCAATCAGCGTCACCGCACCGCCCTGCATCAGCACCATCGCCTCCGCATTGCCGGCGACCCCCGGCGGCTTGCTCCAGGCCAAAGGTTCCACACTCAGTGTAGCAGCGCGCAAATCAGCCCGCACCGAAAGCCGCGCTTGCCCATTGCGGCGGGTTTCATTGCGAAGATCAAGCTGCACCGGCCCTTCCAATAAAGGTCGGCCATCCAAGCCAAGTGCCGCCAATTGCCTGGCATCGGCGCGGGCGGAGATGATTTCCCGCGCCACAATATCCGTGGGCGCACCGTTGCGGAAATCCGTCTCCTGCTGGATGCGGGCTTCAATATCGCCAAGCACGCCGGTGCCAATTGCCGTCAGCCCTGAATTGCGCAGCGAAACCTTGGCCACGCCCTTTTCCAAATCCCGATCAAAAGCAATGCGCGGGATGCGCAAATCCCGCACCTCAAATTCGGCCTGGATATCAATATCCTCAATGTCCAGGGTCTTGATCAGCGGAAAAACAAGCGTGAGCGTTCCGGCCGTAAGCGTGCCAGTTGGGTCATTGATCGGCGGCGGACGGTTTTCGAAAATCTTCATCCTGGGATGGCGCAGAACGGCCCAGGCATCGGCCAGCGGGCCGCGCAGCTTGGCTTCAACGCGCGTGATTTCCGGGTCAGTCGCGAAGCTGATCGAAACCGTGGCACCATCCGTCACAATCCCGGTGCCGGATTGCTGGCCGCTGGTCGCCGTAATCTCGATCTTGTCGAGCGAAAAACGCGCCTCTCCAGCGGCGCCCTCGAATGGGGGGATGGGTCGCAGCCAGTGAACGGTCACGCCATCCGCCCGCGCTATTCCGCTCAGGCCCGTGATTTCCGCCGCACTGCCATCCGCACCGATCCGCGCTTCAAACCGCCAGGCGCCTTCGCGCAGCATGCCGGCGGTCAGGTTTTCAGCCAGCCATTCACGAGGCTTCGGCGCAACGCTGGGCGGCCAGTAATGCGTCAGATCGGCAATGTCCAAACCGCTCATTCTGACATCAGCCGCTGCTTGCCAGGCGCCATCCTTCAGGCGCGCCTCCCCTGATGCGCCAACCACTGGGGGGGGGCTGGCGCCTGGGCGCGGCGATGGCTGGGGCGAAAAGACCAAGCGTTCCACGCGCACCACATCTTCGGCCAGGGTCGCATCAAGCGCGATGGCCGCGAAGGGCAAATCCCCGCCATTATCCGGAACATGCAGCACGCCAGCGCCGGTGCGTATCCGCGCCATCAGCAAATCCGGCTGCGGCGCGCCGGTAAAGCGCGCGATGAGGCTGATTTCCGCCTCCGCATCCAGCGCAGCCAAAGGCGCCAATTCCGTGCTGATCTTGGCAAGCGCCGCCGGACGGATGCCGCGTGCGGTGAAGGAAGCCTCTCCGCGCCAGAGCGCGCGTTCAAGCCTGCCGGCGATCTCGAAGGGAATGCGCTGATCCGCCACTTCCAGCAGCGCCTGTCCGGCCAAATCCAGCCCACCCGCGGCGCGGCGCTGAAGACTACGCTCGGCAAGGTTCGCGCGTAGCACACGCCCAGAACCTTCCTCGGAAAGTGCAAGCTTGGCATCCAGCAAGGCGATGCGCCTGATCGCCGAAAGCGCCGTTCCCTCATTGGGGGGCTCAAGCCAGGCGGCGATGATCTCGGCCAGGGCGTGAAGCGCGGTGTCCGGTGCTTCGGTGGCCTCGGCCTTGGCGGCCGCCGCCAGCCCCAGCGAAAGCCCGCCCGCCTTATCACGATTTGCGAGCAGGCTGAGCCCGCGCAATTCCAGCGCGCGCAAGCCGATATGCCCGCGCAGCAAGCCGCCCAGTGAAAGGGAGGCATCCACCTGCGGCAAAACGGCAATCAGCCCATCATCCTTGTCAGCCAGCCTGATTTCGGAAAAGCGCACCGCAATGGGTGAACGATGCCCTTCCCGCCAGCCCGCCCAGGAAATCGCCGCCTCGGCTATATTTGCCTTTTGGCCAGCCAGCGCCTGATTGGCGGCGTCCTCCGCCTGGCGGGCCAGCCAAGGCAGGCTGATCGGGCCCTGTTCCAGCCGCCAAACCAGCCCGGCCAAGGCAAGACCCACCAGCAGCGACAGGGTCAGGCAGGCCCTCGCCAGCAGTTTCAACCCTCGCCCCGCTTGACCTGCGACCCGTCTCACTCTTTCCCTAGACCCCAATGACCCTTGCCCCAGCAGCTTTTGCCCTGCCACGCGGATTCGACAAGGCCGCCGCCACCCTCGCCCAGGCGCATTTCGCCGATAAGGGGGAAGCGGAACGTCGCTTTGCCGAAAGCGCGGAAGGCGCAGCGATACTGGAAGCGCTTGGTGGTCATAGCCCCTATCTAGCCGATTTGGCGGTGCGGGAGGGAGCCACCCTGCTTTTCATGGCCGAACGTGGCCCGGATGACGCTTTTGCCCGCGCCATGGACCCGCTGACGCGGCTTGACCCTGCAACACCCCGGCCCGCCTTAGCGGCCCTGCTGCGCCAGGCCAAGCGCCAGGGGGCGCTGGTGGCTGCACTCGCCGATATTCGCGGGCTTTGGGGGCTGGACCGCGTGACCGGCGCGCTATCCGAATTGGCGGAACTCAGCATAGACACAGCCTGCGCCCATTTGCTGCGCGATGCCGCGGCGCGGGGCGATTTGCGCCATACGGGCGGCAGCCGGACAGATCCCAAAGCCATTGGCCGCCAATCAGGGCTGGTGATCCTTGGCATGGGCAAGCTTGGCGCACGGGAACTGAATTACTCATCAGATGTTGATCTGATGGTGCTTTATGATCCCGCGGCGGCGCAGGACCCGGATCGCGCTCAGGCGATTTATGTGCGCATCGCGCGTGATTTGGTGCGCCTGATGGAAGAACGCACCGCCGATGGTTATGTGTTTCGCACGGATTTGCGCTTGCGGCCCGATCCGGCGGCGACACCGCTTGCCGTCTCCATCCCCGCCGCCATCACCTATTACGAAAGCATGGGCCAGAATTGGGAACGCGCGGCCATGATCAAGGCGCGGCCTGTGGCGGCGGATCGCGCGGCGGGGGATGCTTTTCTTCGCGAGATTCGTCCTTTTGTCTGGCGGCGTTATCTGGATTTCGCGGCGGTGGCGGATATCCATTCCATCAAGCGGCAAATCCACGCCCATAAAGGGGCGAAGGGCGCGCATGATACGGTGCAATTGGCCGGGCATGATGTGAAGCTTGGCCGGGGCGGCATTCGCGAAATCGAATTCACCGCGCAGGTACTGCAATTGATCTGGGGCGGGCGCGATCCCGCGCTGCGCGACCCGACCACGCTTGGCGCGCTTTCCGCACTGGCTGGTGCGGGCAAGATAGAACGCCGCGCCGCCGCTGACCTGGCCGATGCTTATGGCTTCCTGCGACGGCTTGAACATCGGCTGCAAATGGTGGCCGATCGGCAGACGCATCGCCTGCCGGAAGATGCGGAAGGGATCGCGCGCATCGCATCCTTCCTGGGCTACGCCGATAGCGCCAGTTTTGCCGAAGATTTCGCATTTCATCTGCGCCGAGTGGAACAGCATTACGGGCGCATGTTTGAAGCCGAACCAACACTCGCCGCCGATGCGGTGCAGGGCGATCTGGTTTTTACCGGCGTGGAGGATGACCCCGCCACCATCGCAACACTACGCGCCATGGGCTACGCCAATCCCGGCAGTATCGCCGCCAGTGTGCGTGGTTGGCATCACGGCCATGCGCGCGCCATTCGCAGTGAACGCGCGCGCGAATTGCTGACGGCGCTCATGCCAAGCCTGCTGGCTGCCTTCGCCAAGCAGCGCGACCCAGATGCGGCGCTGATGCGCCTTGATGCGCTGTTTGGCCGGCTGACCACAGGCGTGCAGGTCTTGAGCCTGTTGCATCGCAATCCGCCGATGCTGGAACGCCTGGCCGGGATTCTGGGGGCGGCGCCGCAATTGGCAGATCATTTGGCGCATCACACGGCAGCGCTTGAAGGGCTGCTGGTGGGGGCGGGCGGCGGTATTGGCAGCGCTGCCTCTGCCTTGCCCGCGCTGGTGAAGGAGGCGCGCTATTTCGAAGAAGCGATGGAAGCTTCCCGCCGCCTGGTACAGGAAGGTAAGTTCGACATTGATGCCGCAACCCTTGAAGGCGCCATAGACCCCGATGCGGCGGGCGAGGCACGCAGCGCACTGGCAGATGCTGCGATTGCGGCGCTGCTGCCGCATGTGACGGGCGAATTTGCCGCGCGGCACGGCGTGGTGAAGGGCGGGCAGCTTGCCGTTGTCGCTTTGGGCAAGCTCGGCGGGCGGGAAATGCTGCCCGGATCAGACCTTGATCTGATCCTGGTCTATGATCACGCAGCAGAAGCGGAAGCCAGCGAAGCGAAAGCCAAGCGCGGCGCGCCGCCAATCCGCCCCTTGCCGACAAGTCAGTATTTCACGCGCCTTGCGCATCAAATGGTCGGCGCCATCACCGCCCCTGGCGCCGAGGGCAAATTATATGCGGTGGATATGCGCCTCAGGCCGTCGGGATCGAAGGGGCCGGTGGCAGTCTCGCTTGGTGCGTTTCAGCGCTACCAGGCGGAAGATGCCTGGAGCTGGGAACGCATGGCGCTGACGCGCGCCCGCGTGGTCGCGGGGCCGCCGGCGCTGGCGCGGCGCATTGCTGCGGCCATCCGCGCGGCACTTTCCAACCCCGAAAAGGCCAAGACTGCCATTGCCGATGCGCTGGCCATGCGCGCGCGCATGCTGCGCGAATTGCCGGGCGATGGGCCATGGGATGTGAAGCTCAGCCCCGGTGGGTTGGTGGAGGTGGAATTCATCGCCCAGGCGCTGCAATTGCACCACGCGCCCCGCCACCCGGAAGTGCTGGCCACCACCACACACATCGCCATCGCCAATCTGGCCAAGATGGGCGCGTTGGATGCGACGGAAGCCGAGGCGCTGATCGCCGCCGAACGGCTCTGGCGTGGCATTAGCGGCATTCTGCGCCTCAGCCTTGGCCCCTGGCGCGAGGATGCGCTGCCCGAACCCGCCGCTTCCACCGTGCTGCGTGTGGCGGGCCCGCTTTGCGCAACGCCGCCCGTTGACCTTCCGGGCCTGCGCGCTCAGATGGAAGAAAGCGCAGCCTTGGTGCGCAAGGTTTTCGAAGACCGGCTTGGCCGGCTGGATCAGGGGAAACAGTCATGAGTGAATTGGCCGAAGGCAAAAAGGCACCCGCCTTTAAAATGGCAGCAAGCGGCGGGCAGGAAGTGTCCTCAGCCGGCCTTAAGGGGAAGCCCTATTTGCTCTATTTCTACCCCAAGGCGGATACGCCGGGCTGCACCAAGCAGGCTTGCGGCGTGCAGGAAGCGCTGCCCCAGCTTGGCAAGCTTGGCCTGACGGTGATTGGCGTATCGCCCGATGCCATGCCGCCGATTGAAAAATTCGCCAAGAAATACGGGCTGGAATTTCCGCTCGCCTCAGACCCCGAACACGAGACCGCCGAGGCCTATGGCGTTTGGGTAGAAAAATCCATGTATGGCAAGAAATATATGGGGATGGAGCGATCAAGCTTTCTGGTCGGCGCCGATGGCAAGATCGTGAAAATCTGGCGCAAGGTGAAGCCGGAAGCCCATGCGGCCGAGGTATTGGCCGCAGCCAAGACGCTTGGGTGAAAAACTCGTAGCGTCAATCTTCCTCGCGCCCCTTCAGGTTTTCAAAAACTTCCTCCGCACGCTTAAAGATTTCCTCTGCATTCTGGCGCTTCATCGGATCAGTTTGTTTGTCCGGATGGTAGCGCCGGCGAAAGGCGCGGCGCACCTCCACAATCAGCCACAGCGGCGCGTTCGGTGTAAGATATACGCGTGCATGTGGGCTGCCATCCGCAGGGGTTTCCTTGAGCTGCTTCAGCTCAACCTCTGCATCCTGCAAGCGCTTGCGCAGTACAGCGATTTCTTCGGCAGCAATCGCAAGATAGCGGCGCATTTCCTCAGGCGGCGCGCCACGGCCTGGCAGCTTGGTCAGGATATTCGCCAGCGTATTCTCAATCCGCCGCGCAATCAGCTTGGCGCGCGCGCCCGGGCGACGTTCCGTTTCAATCAATAATTGGGAAAGCAGGACGCGATCGGACTTATGCTGCGCCGCATGTTCGGCGAGCTGATCCAAGGGCCATTCCCTGAAAGGCCTTTCATCGGCCATTGCCAACCAGAATCCTCATTGAAAAACCCATGATGGCCAATGCCGCCGATCATGAACAGGGGCAAACCCGCTTCGCAGAAGCGCCACAATAGGCGAAACTATCCAAACTGCCTTCCGGAGACCGCCTGATGACCCCTGCCCTGCCCCGCCGCGCCCTTTTACTGGCCGCCACTGCGCCGCTTGCCGCCCCAGCGCTCGCCCAGGCGCCCTGGCCCGCGAGGCCAGTCCGCATCGTCGTGCCCTTCCCGCCCGGCGGGTCCAACGACGTTGTCGCCCGACCCTTGGCTGAGCGCTTGCAAGCGCGCCTAGGCCAGCCCGTGGTTATCGAAAACCGCGCCGGGGCTGGGGGGGCGATTGGGGCGACCGCGGTCGCGCAGGCGCCGGCGGATGGCTATACGCTCATGGTCTCCTCCTCATCCTTCGCCACCACTTCCATCACGCAGCGCGTGCCTTGGGGGGTTTTGGAGAATTTCACGCCCGTCGCGCTACTGGCGCGCTCACCCTTTATCGTACTGGTACATCCGGACTTCCCCGCGCGCAGCGTGCCTGATTTGGTGCGGATGGCGCGCGAAAGGCCTGGCGCGATTGATTACGGCTCCTCAGGCCCTGGCGGGATCAATCACTTCGTCACCGAATATTTTTGCCTGCGCGCCGGCATTCAGATGAACCACGTGCCTTATCGCGGCATGCCGCCCGCGGTGACTGATCTGGTGGCAGGCCATATCCCCGTGCTGATCACCACCATGCCAAGCGCGGCCGGCGTGGTGCGCGAAGGCCGCGTACGGCTTTTGGCCTATACGGCGCCAGGCGCGCCGGATGGCTCGCCCCCCGGCCCTACCGTCAAGGAAACAGGCATTGATTATGAAAGCGATATCTGGTGGGGGCTTTTCGCGCCGCGCGGCTTGCCACCAGAAATCCTTGCGCGCCTGAACACCGAAGCAAACGCCGCGCTCGCTGATCCGGAAATGGCGAAGCTTTTGCAAACCGAAGGTGCCCGCCCATCACCCGCCACACCACAAGCCTTTACCGAGCTTCTTCGCGTTGAACTCGCGCGCTGGCGCGAAGTGGCCACCGCCGCCAACATCAAGCTGGATTGATCTGATGGCCGAAATGCACCGCAAAAATTTCGACCCAGCCGCGAAGGGCGCCATGGATGACGTGCGCGTGGTGGACCTCTCGCGCCTCGTCGCTGGCAATATTCTCACCAAGGTCTTTGCCGATCACGGCGCGGAAGTGATCAAAGTGGAACCGCCCGAAGGCGACACACTACGCGCCTGGCGCGTGGGCGGCGTGGAGACAAGCTGGAAAACCATTTGCCGCAACAAGAAAAGTATCTGCCTCGATCTGAAAAGCACTGAGGGCATCGCCGCCGTGCGCGCCTTGGCCCAGGGCGCCGCCATGCTGGTAGAAAGCTTCCGCCCCGGCGTGCTGGAAGCCATGGGGCTTGATCCCGCAAGCCTGCTCGCCGCAAATCCGCGCCTGGTCATTGCGCGCGTTTCCGGCTGGGGGCAAGACGGGCCATACCGCCACAAGCCAGGCTTCGGCACTTTGGTCGAAGGCTATTCCGGCTTCGCCGCCATCAATGGTTTTGAAGACCGCGAACCCGTTCTGCCGCCGATGTTCATGGGCGATGCCTATGCCGGGCTTTATGGTTCCGCTGCCGCCATGATCGCGCTCCGCCACGCGGAGGCTACGGGTCAGGGACAGGTGATTGATATCTCATTATTCGAACCGCTGTTCAGCGTGC
>JAPLOJ010000030.1 GCA_026400795.1 Alphaproteobacteria bacterium | reverse complement strand
GTGCCAATAAGCCAAATCCGCGCCTGAGGCAGGACAGCATGCCAAGCCCCAGCACATCCACCTTCATGATGCCAAGTGCATCAATATCATCCTTGTCCCATTCCAAAACGGTGCGGTCTTCCATCGCCGCCTGCGTCACCACCGCCAATTCCGTGAGCTTGCCGCGCGTGATGACAAAGCCACCGACATGGGTCGCGGTATGGCGCGGGAAATCCTGCAATTCCTCAGCCAATTCCAGCGTCATCGCCAAGCGCGGATCGCTGATGTCAAAGCCTTCATCCTGCGCCAATTCCGTGAGGCTCATCTCCCGCCCCGGTCCCCAGCCGGCCTTGGCGAGGCGCGCGGTGATGTCTTCAGTCAAGCCCATCGCCTTGCCCACTTCGCGAATGGCGCTGCGTGGGCGATAGCGGATCAAGGTCGCGCAAATCGCCGCGCGGTCGCGGCCATAGCGTTCGTAAAGATGCTGGATCACTTCTTCACGACGTTCATGTTCGAAATCAATGTCGATATCGGGCGGCTCACCTCGGCTGGCCGAGACAAAACGTTCAAACAGCAAATCATGCTTTTCGGGATCAACCGCGGTGATGCCCAGCACATAACAAACCGTGGAATTCGCCGCCGAACCGCGCCCCTGGCACAGGATGCCGCGCGCGCGGGCGAAGCGAATAATCTCATGCACCGTCAGAAAATATGGTGCATAGCCAAGATCATTGATCAGCTTCATTTCATGCGTGATGCGCGTGGTGATGGCGCCTGGCACCTGCACCGGCCAGCGCGCCGCGACAGCTTCGGCCACGCGTGCTTCCAGGCTTTGCTGCGCACTCAGGCCCGGGTCCAGCACTTCATCCGGATATTCGTAACGCAAATGATCCAGCGAAAAGCCGCGCGTTGTCGCCAGCACATCAACACTCGCCTGCAAGGCATCCGGGTAGCGCGCGAAAAGCCGCGCCATTTCAGCGGGTGATTTCAAATGGCGTTCCGCATTGGGTTCAGCCGCCTGGCCCAAAGCCTCCACCGAGCAGCGCAGGCGAATGGCGCTCAATACATCCGCAAGCCGCCGCCGCGATGGCTGGTGATAACGGATATTGTTGGTGGCGAGCAGCCGCGCGCCGGTCGCTTCCGCCAAGGCAGCATGATGCGTGAGTTGCGCTGCATCATCACCCAGCAAGGGGCAGGCAACGGCGATCAATGGCGGCAAGGCCAGGTGCAGCCCGGCCAAGCGGCGCAAGGCTTCTGGTGTCACGGGCGGTATCGCCGCCACCACCTGCCCTTCCGCCGCATCGCAAAGTGCCGCGAAATCCAACCGGCATTCATCTTTGGGGGCGGCCATGCGCGCCGCTGAAAGCAGCGTGGTCAGCCGGCCATAAGCCGCGCGATCCGCAGGCCAGATCAGCCATTCCGCGCCATCTTCCAACCTCAGCCGGCAACCCGGCGCGAAGGCCAGCCCCGCCGCCTTGGCCGCGCCATGCGCGCGCACCACGCCGGCCAGCCCATTGGTATCGCAAAGCCCAAAGCCGGCATGGCCAAGGGCTGCCGCCTGTTCCACCAATTCCTCGGGGTGGGAGGCTCCATCCAGAAAGGAAAAATTGGACCGCGCCGCCACTTCCGCATAGCCGGGCAGGGTCACGGCAAATCGCCCTGCACCACCCAGCGCCCACCGGCATGGCAGAGCCACAGCCTTTCACCGGAAGCGAGCTGCACACGGTGATAATCCCGCGCCGGCGGTAGCGCGCCGCCATGCCACCATTCCGCTTCCAGCCGTAACGGGCCTTCGGCGCGGGTCAGCGGATAGACCCGCCCGCGCCAGCGCAGCGCGGCAGGGGCGCCTTCGGCAAAGGTAGTCACGTGCACAGCCTCAGGCCGGCGACGCAGCAGCACCGGCGCGGCGCGCACCCCCCAACCGGGCGGGGTGGCGATGGGCGCTTCATGCGGGGCGGCGGCGCGCCATTGCTTTTCCGGCCAATGGCTGGGCTGTGGCGCGGGGCGGGCGAGGCGCAGCCTTTGGCCGAGGCGATCCAATAGCTGCGCCAAAACCCCATCCGGGCGCGGCGCGGCACCCATGGGCAAGGCGCCCTGCCCTTCCGCCCCCATAGGGTCGGTGGCCAGGGCGTGCAGGGTGAAACGCTCAAAGCCGAGTTCCGGCGCCAGGCTGGTGAGGGGTTCGGCGAAAAGCCGCGCCAGATGGGCAGGGTCGCGGTTGGGCGCGCCGGTGCCGATCATCAGCCGCTGTTCCGTGCCATCCACGCGCCAAGCGGTCAGGGAAAGTCGCCGCGCGCCGAGCCCCGCCCGACCCAACCGCGCGCATAGCGCCACCAGCAGCCGATCCAGCAAGGCGGCAATAGCCTCGGCGGTCAGGATTGGTTCCGGCAAGGTGCGGGTCACCGCCAGATCGGGCGGCGCGGCGATGGGGGTGATGGGCGGCGCGCGACGGCCCGTGGCGGCATCCAGCGCATCCAGCAAAGGCGCGCCAAAGCGCCGGGCGAGCGGCGCACGGGGCTGGCGCAGCACATCGCCAATCACGCGGAGCCCAAGCCGGGCGAGGTCTTCCAGCATGGCGCCCGGCAGGCGCAGCGCTGTGCCAAGCGGCAGGGGGGCAACAGCTTTTTCTTCCGATCCGACCTCGATGATCGGCGCATCCCGCCGCACCCGTGCCAGGGCGGTGGCGGAAGCGGCTGCGCTGGCAATAGCACCTTGGGCCGAGAGCCCAGCCTCGGCCAGGTTGGCGGTAAGTTGCGCGAGCAAGGCGGCCTCACCGCCAAACAGATGATCGCAGCCGGTGATATCCAGCAGCAGGCCATCGGGCGGCAGGGCAGCGCTGATCGGGGTGAAGCGCTGCGCCCAAAGCGCCAGGTCCCGCAGCCCCGACGCGCTGGCTTCCGGCATGGCGGGCAAAACCAGCAAATCGGGCAGCAAGGCTTCGGCATCGGCGAGTGCTTGGCCTGGCTCCAACCCCGCCGCCGCAGCATGATGATCCAAAGCGACCAACAGGCGCCGCGCGCCTTGCCGTGCCCAAAGTGCCAAGGGGGTATCTGCCGGCAGATCGGGCCGGCTTTGGCGCAGATGCTCGGCTTCCCAGAAGGGCAGATGGAGTGCCAGATAGCGTCGGCCCTTCATCCGCCGCCCGCTTCCAGCCGCAAGCTGCCGGTGGCGGCTTCGAAACTTACATTCCACGGCCCCGCCGGGGCGCCACCGCGTTGGCGGAGCAGCGTCAGGCGCCAGCGCGGCGCGGCGTCACTCGAAAGCGGCGCGATATGCCAGCGCGTGCGCGCGGCGGAAGCACCGGCAGCGCCATCTGGGCGGAGCAGCAGGCCGAAAACGCCCCCCGCTTCGGCGGCTAGATGCAGGCGGCGGGT
>JAPLOJ010000034.1 GCA_026400795.1 Alphaproteobacteria bacterium | reverse complement strand
TGGCGCCGTGAAAGCCCGCTGGTCAGCGCTATCCGCACCGCTTCTTTGCGAAATTCTTCCGTCCTGCCTGAGCTCATGGTTCGTCTCCTTTGCTTCACAATAGGTGATCAGAGGAGCGGCACAAAACCGGGACAGGTCCAGGTGGCGAGAGAGCAGGGCGTGTGCTCTGAGACTGACGTTCAACGAGGTCTCGATCGATCCTGACCGGGACGCAATCTTTCCTCTACTCTTCTGTCCGCTATCAAACCGGTCTTCGTCGGCTTGGGGTGTGGCGCTCAGTCACATTCATGCATCAGGCTCGACGCCCAGGGCGCGCATCCTGCGGCGCAAGTCATAGATCTGATCAAGCAACGAAAGCACAATCGGCAGCGCCTCCTCGTTCACCTGCATCAGGTCACGCAGTTCAAGGATAAGACGCACACGTTCGACATCGATCTCGGTGAATACCAGATCATCGGCCGCGCGATCGGTACGGACATGACCTTCGGCGATCCAGCGTCTAAGGTCGTCCGGGTTGAGCGCCGTGAAGCGGGCGCAGAGGATGTCGAGGGTAATCATGCTGCCCCTTCCAGGCCGGCGCGCGGATCGGAGGGGTGTTCCGGCGTCCAACCCCTGAGGAATTCCTCAAGCGCTGCGTCGCTCGGCCCGATGACAACGCGCAGCGTAAGAAATAGGTCGCCCGCCGCGCGTGTGCCGTGCGCGGCCACGCCCTTGCCGCGCAGTCGTATCTGCCGCCCGGTGTCGCTGCCGGCGGGAAGTGTGACTCGCAGCGCCCCCGAAGGCGTCGGTACCAACACTGCCCCGCCCAGCACGGCCTCCCGCAGGGAAACAGGCAGATCCATGTGCAGGTCCGATCCCTCACGGCGCCAGCGCCTCTCCTCCGCGACATCCACCTCGATCAGCGCATCCCCAGCGGGGCCGCCACGATGGCCGGGGCTGCCCTGGCCGCGCAGGCGAAGCACCTGGCCGGTGACGATACCAGGCGGGATCTTCACGCTCAGTACGCGGCCATCGGGCAGGGTGAGTTGTTCAGTCGCGCCCTGGACCGCGTGCAGGAAGGGGACCACGAGGCGATAGAATTCATCGGGGCCGCGGCGTGGTGCGGCTTCGGCGCGGTGGCGCGCCTCGAAGATGTCGGCGAAAAGGTCCTCATAGGTCTCGGCGTCACGCCGCTGATCGTAGCGCGCGCCCGCTTCTTCCTCCGCGTAGCGCCGGTAGGATGGGTCGGGCGGCGCATTCTCCTGGCCACCAGCATCGATCTCGCCGCGATCGAAGCGGCCGCGCCGCTCGGGATCGGAGAGCAACTCATTGGCGACGGAGACCGCCTTGAACCGCTCTTCCGCCTCGGGCTTGCCGGGGTTCAGATCGGGGTGGTGCTTGCGGGCGAGCTTACGATAAGCCGCCTTGATGGCCTCAGGCGTTGCGTCGCGGGGGACGCCCAGCAGCTTGTAGGGGTCTTCAGCCACGCGCGTTGCGGACGCCAAGGCGGCAGACCCGCGGCGGCAGCGCGTGGCGGAAATGTTTGGCGCCTGGTGGAAAGCGCACGGCAGCACGCCCATGGCGGTGGCGGATTTGGGCGAAGCGGTGAAGGCCGCCGCTGATCCCGCCGGGCGCGGGCGCCAGTATTTGGCCAGCGTGGTGCGGGCGCTTGATGGCACAAGGGCGGCAGGCTTCGTGCTGACGCGCAGCCCAAGCGAAGGGCGATGGGGCGCTGACCGCTATTCACTCCGGCAGGCTGCCGAGGGCGATGCCCCCCCTATGGTGCCTATGCCCCCTATGCCGATCGGCACCGCTGACGCTGACGCATTGGCGCCTTCGCCTGGATGGAGTGCGCCCCTATGACCGCAAAGGCTGCCTTGGCCGCGGCGGAGGCTGCCGGGCTGCGCTTCACCTTGGCGACTGATGGCCGCGTGCTGATGACCGCGGCAGCCGAACCGCCGGCGGATGTTGTGCAGGCACTACGGCAGCATAAGGCGGATGTGGCCGCGCTGCTGGCCATGCGCCTGGCACCGCCCCCGGCGCCATCGCCTGCCGACTGGCGCGATATGCCTTTCGGGTCGCGCCGCGGTGCTGCCTTCCGATCGGCACGCATGGCGACGGGCGCATGTTCCTGCTGCGCCGGGCTGCGCTGGTGGCGTGGCGCGGATGAAGCCGGGCCTGAACATTGGCGCTGCGATGCCTGCCACCCACCGCCGGAAGGGCTGAACACCATCACCAAGTCGCGCCGGGATGGGGGGGCGGCCTGCATCTTTGGCGCTTTTGGGGGCAGTACCGCTTGGGGCCTTCCTGCGCAGCGTGCCAATTCGTGAAACTTTTTCGAGAGGGCAACACCATGCCGAACCATCGCTCAAACCAAGCGACAAAGACCGTTCTAGGCACAAGCCGCCCAAGCCGCATATCAGCGCAAGCCGGCGAAAGGCTGGCCACGCCACCGCCACCGCCGGCGCATCTATCGCCAGCCGCGGCGGAGCATTGGCAAGGGCTTGCCGCGGTTTGCTGCGAGCGTGGCACGCTGACCGCGGGCGATCTGCCTGCCCTGGGGCTACTTTGCGAAACTTTGGCGGATGTTGGCATGGCGCGGGCGACAATCGCGGCGGAGGGGCTGACAACGCCAACCGGGGCTGATGGCGTGAAGCCCCATCCGGCGGTGCGGATTCTGGAAGCTGCCCGGCGGGATGCTGCGCGGATGTTGGGCGATTTCGGCCTGACCCCGCGCGCCCGCGCTGCCGTTGATCCTGCGCCAGAGGCCGGCAGCGATGACCCCGCGGCGCGGTTTTTCCCATGACCCTTGACCCGGCAGAGTTAATCGCGGCGATCCGGCAAGCTGTTGCGCTGCTGGAAACCGGCCAAACCCAAGCCGCCCGCGATACGCTACGCCGGGCGGTAAATTGCGAAAAATCCGCTGTGGTTCTGCCACGCCTGCCCCATCCGCCGCGGGCGGATGATTGACCATTTCCGGCGCCGATTGCCGCTTTGGTGGTAGCTATGTGGTAGCTAGATTGATGCCGGTGCCGGTAAAGGGACTGCTAACCCATTGAAAAAATGGCGGACCCGAAAGGATTCGAACCTTCGGCCTTTGCCTTCGGAGGGCAACGCTCTATCCAGCTGAGCTACGGGTCCACAGGAAATTACTAGCCTGCCCATTCCCCCAGGGGAAGGCCTGATCTTTCCCCTCATTCCGCTGGGCTTGATTGTTCCAGCCGATAGGGATGCGCCCGATAAGCCCCCAGAATTTTCATGGAGGAGGAGAAAAAGGCCAACTCCTCAAAAGCGCGGCGGAGCCCCGGCTGTTCCGGGTGGCCATCCACATCGCACAGGAATTGCGTCGCCGCGAAGCGCCCGCCGACCATATAGCTTTCCAGCTTGGTC
>JAPLOJ010000445.1 GCA_026400795.1 Alphaproteobacteria bacterium | reverse complement strand
TTCTTATAGAGCGGATGCATCACGCGACGTTCGACCAAGACCGTAATGGTCTTGTCCATCTTGTCGCTGACGACCCGCCCGGTGAGGACGCGCTTCGGCATTGCCGTCGGTCTCCTCTCAGGCTTTGGTTGCGGTGGCGCGGCTGCGCTCACCGATGATGGTCTTTACCCGCGCAATGTCCCGACGGACCTGGCGGATACGGCTAAGCGCTTCAAGCTGCCCGGTTGCGCGTTGGAAACGCAGATTGAACTGCTCCTTACGCAAATCAAGCAACATTGTGTTCAGCTCATCCGCCGATTTGGCGCGAACATCGCCGATCTTGGTCATGGCCATGATCAAGCCTCCAGACCCAGACGGGTCACGAACTTTGTCTTGATCGGCAGCTTGGCCGCACCGAGGCTAAGCGCTTCACGCGCCAGCTCGTTGCTTACGCCGTCGATCTCGAACATGATGCGGCCGGGCTTCACCCGGGCCACCCAATATTCCGGAGCACCCTTGCCGGAGCCCATCCGGACTTCGGCAGGCTTGGTCGAAACCGGCACATCCGGAAAAATGCGGATCCACACACGGCCCTGGCGCTTCATGGCACGGGTGATCGCGCGGCGCGCCGCTTCGATCTGCCGCGCGGTCACGCGCTCAGGCTCCAGCGCCTTCAGGCCGAAACCGCCGAAGGACAAGGAAAACCCACCCTTGGCCAGGCCATGGATGCGGCCCTTATGGGCCTTGCGGAATTTGGTGCGCTTAGGTTGCAGCATTGTCCTATACCCTTAGCGCTGCGGCGCCTGTTCGGCAGCGCGTTTGTCTTGCGCCATCGGATCATGCCCCATGATCTCACCCTTGAAGACCCAAACCTTGACACCGCAGGTGCCATAGGTGGTCTTCGCCGTCGCCGTACCGTAATCAATATCGGCACGCAGCGTATGCAGCGGCACGCGACCTTCGCGATACCATTCCATGCGCGCGATTTCAGCACCGCCCAGGCGGCCGGAGCAATTGATCCGGATGCCAAGTGCGCCAAGACGCATCGCGGATTGCACCGCACGCTTCATGGCACGACGGAACGCCACGCGACGTTCAAGCTGCTGCGCAATGCTCTCAGCGACCAGCACGGCATCGATTTCGGGCTTCCGGATTTCAACGATGTTGAGCGCCACTTCGGCACCCGCCATCTTCTGCAAATCCTTGCGCAGAACTTCGATATCCGCACCCTTCTTGCCGATGACAACGCCAGGGCGGGCAGCATGGATGGTCACGCGCGGCTTCTTCGCCGGGCGTTCAATCACCACACGGCTCACGCCGGCGCCCTTCAGGCGCTCACGCAGCTTTTCACGCAGCTTGAAATCTTCATGCAGCATCTTGGAATAATCGGCGGCAGCGAACCAGCGACTATCCCAAGTGCGATTGATGCCAAGCCGAAGCCCGACGGGATTAACTTTCTGGCCCATACTACGCGGCCTCCTGAGCTTCAGCGGCTTCCGCCACAACCTGTTCGGCCACGACGATTTTCAGATGGCTGAACCACTTTTCGATGGTGGATGACTTGCCACGGCCACGCGCATGGAAGCGCTTCATCACCGAAGCGCGCCCCACTTCCGCGCGGGAGACCACCAGACGATCAACATCCAGGCTGTGGTTATTTTCAGCATTAGCAATAGCGCTTTCCAGCGTTTTCTTCACCGTGCCGGCGATGCGGCGCTTGCTGAAGGTAAGCTGTGCCACGGCATCCTGTGCCTTCTTACCGCGGATCATCGCGGCAACGAGGTTCAGCTTGCGCGGGCTCACGCGGATATTGAAGGTGACAGCCTGGGCTTCACTATCGGCGAGGCCACGCGGGTGTTTCGGCTTGCTCATTGAATTCAGCCCCGCTTCGTCTTCTTATCCGCCGCGTGACCCGTGAAGGTACGCGTCGGCGAGAATTCACCGAACTTATGGCCGACCATATTTTCATTGACCTGCACCGGCAAGAACTTCCTGCCGTTGTAGACACCAAAAGTCAGGCCAACAAATTGCGGCAGGATCGTGCTGCGACGCGACCAGATCTTGATGATCTCGTTACGCGTAGAAGCACGGGCGGCTTCCGCCTTGTTAAGCAGATACCCGTCAACAAACGGGCCTTTCCATACACTGCGCGGCATCGCGATCAGCCCTTCGTCGCGTTGCGGCGACGGACAATAAATCCATCGGACCGCTTGTTGTTGCGCGTCTTCGCACCCTTGGTCGGCTTGCCCCACGGCGTCACCGGATGGCGACCACCAGAGGTACGGCCTTCACCACCACCATGCGGGTGGTCAATCGGGTTCATGGTCACACCGCGGTTATGCGGCTTGCGGCCCAACCAGCGGCTACGACCGGCCTTACCGATTTGCTGGTTGCTATTGTCCGGGTTGGACACCGCACCGATGGACGCCATGCATTCCGCACGGATCAGGCGGAGTTCACCAGACACCAGCTTCACCTGCGCATAGCCAGCATCCTTGCCGACCAACTGCGCAAAAGTACCGGCAGAGCGCGCGATCTTGCCGCCAGCGCCCGGCTTCATTTCGATATTATGGATGATGGTACCCACCGGAATGGCCGCCATCGGCATCGCATTGCCCGGCTTGATGTCCGCGCGTTCGGCCGACACCACCGTATCACCCACCTTCAAGCGCTGCGGCGCGATGATGTAGGAAAGCTCCCCATCTTCGTACTTCAGCAGCGCAATGAAGGCCGTGCGGTTCGGGTCATATTCCAGCCGTTCCACCAACGCAGGCACGCCGAACTTGTCGCGGCGCTTGAAATCCACGATGCGATAGGACTGCTTATGTCCACCGCCACGGAAGCGCGAGGTGATGCGCCCGTGATTGTTACGACCACCCGAATGAGATTTGCCCTCGGTAAGCCCCTTGACGGGCTTGCCCTTCCACAATTCGGAACGGTCAATGAGAATAGTGCCACGCAGCGAAGGCGTGATCGGGTTAAAACTCTTGAGAGCCATGACTTAAGCGAGCCCCGTCGTGAGGTCGATGCTTTGGCCTTCAGCAAGCCGCACCATCGCCTTCTTCCAATCAGACCGCTGGCCGGGACGGCCGCGGAAACGCTTGGTCTTGCCCTTCACCACAATGGTGTTCACGGCAAGCACCTTGACCCCGAACAGGCCTTCGACCGCCGCCTTGATTTCAGGCTTGGTCGCATCGCCCGCCACCTTGAAGGTAACCTGGCCACGTTCGCTATTCAGGGTCGCCTTTTCGGTCACCAGCGGGGAAAGGATGGTCTGATACATCCTTTCCTTACCGATTACCGGCTTCTTCGGCTTCGCGGCGTTCTCGCTCATGCCAGCCGCTCCTTCAAGGCTTCCACGCCGGCGCGCGTCACCGCGAGCACTTCGTGGTTCAGAATGTCATAGACATTGGCGCCCATGGTCGGCAGCACCTGCACCTTGGGAAGATTGCGTATGCAGCGGGCGAAATTCTCATCCGCCGCGGCATCCACCACCAGCACGCTTGTCCAACCAAGCGCCTTCACCTTGGCGGCGATAGCGCTGGTCTTTGCATCGGCAGCCAGGGCGGCATTTTCGAGCACAATCAGCTTGCCTTCGGCAGCCTTCTGGCTCAGCGCGCTGATCAGCCCAAGCCGACGCACCTTCTTGTTCAGGCTATAGCCATGGTCACGCACAACCGGCCCATGCACCACGCCACCCTTGCGGAATTGCGGCGAACGCAAGGAACCCTGGCGCGCATTGCCAGTGCCCTTCTGGCGATAGGGCTTCTTGGTCGTGCCAGAAACTTCGCCCATGCCTTTGGCTTTGTGGGTGCCGGCACGGCGCTTGGCCAATTGCCAATGCACCACACGCGCCATGATGTCAGCGCGCGGCGTTGCGCCAAACAGCGCTTCCGGCAATTCGATCTCACCAGCTTGGGTGTTCTCGAGGGTGATGACAGGGGTTTGCATCTTCGCCTCGTTCACGCGATGGCCGCTGGGAAGGGCGCGTCAGCATGGCGCGCGCGCTTTACAGCGTCGCGCACCAGCACATAGCCACCCTTGGAACCCGGCACGGCGCCTTTGATCAACAGCAGGCCCTTTTCAGCATCCACGCCGGCCACTTCCAGATTCTGGGTGGTCACGCGCTCAACACCAAGGTGCCCAGCCATCTTATTGTTCTTGAAGGTCTTGCCCGGATCCTGACGGTTACCGGTAGAACCATGCGAGCGGTGGCTGACGGAAACCCCGTGCGAGGCTTCAAGCCCCGAGAAGTTCCAGCGCTTCATCGCACCCGCAAAGCCCTTACCAACCGTCACACCGGTCACATCCACCTTCTGTCCCGCAACGAAATGCGCGGGGGAAAGTACAGCACCGGGTTCCAGGACAGCATCGCCGGCCACACGGAATTCCACCACTTTACGCGGCGCTTCCACAGCGGCCTTCGCGAAATGCCCCTTATTCGCCTTGGAGACGTTCTTGGGCTTCGCAATGCCGATGCCAAGCTGAACGGCTTCATAGCCATCCTTCTCGGCGCTGCGCTTTGCAACCACGCGCACATTGTCAACATGCAACAGCGTGACGGGGATGGTCGAGCCATCCTCATTAAATAGCCGGGACATGCCCAGCTTTTTGGCGATCAGGCCAGTGCGGCCATTTTTCGCGGCCATGATGGTAAACTCCCCCGGCCCTTCAGATCTTGATTTCGACATCCACGCCAGCGGCGAGGTCG